>CAZHZZ010000001.1:0-29531 GCA_964537585.1 uncultured Gammaproteobacteria bacterium
GACTTTATTCCTTTTGCTCATTAATTTAATTTAACACATTAGTCTTAGCGAGAAAGAGATAAAAAATGAAGACACGCTTGGCCCCCTGCCCATCCGCACGTGTTGAATTACTCTCGATAAGTTAAAAAATGATAGAATAGTAAATAAAGTAAAATGAAAGATCGTCTAGAGAACAGATCATTACCCCGAGCCATTACAACATTCATTTCAACTAGTAGGGGTATTGGGGAAAAAACCCTTACCCCCGAAGAAATCGAGAACCTTGCCTCAGCAGACGCTAGAATTGTTAAGGCAGTTCCACCAAATCTTGTTGAGATTTTTGCTAAAAGCATTGCACTTTTTAATAGAGTTCCTTCTTTTGGAAAAGAAAAACCGAGAATTATTTCCCCAGAGACTCAAATTATGTTGCTCGCTGCTTATACCACAATGCATAAATTAGAAATGCCTGTTTTAAGAAGATTTATTCGGAACCGCTTAATGATGGAGAATTCGTCTGATCCATCAGCCAATAGACGAAAAAGGAGGCAACGAAAAGAAAAAGAGCTTGGAATGAAATTGCCTTGGTCTTTGGTTATTGATGTCACTTCCTCATGTAATATCAATCCACCTTGTAAGGGTTGTTACGCTGCCGAGTATCCGCATACTAAGCCTACTCTAGAACAATTAGACGGACTTGTAGGTGAGGCAGAAGAAGTTGGAATTAATTTTATGATATTTTCTGGCGGAGAACCATTAACCCGAGAAGAGGAACTTCAAAAATTAATGAGAAATCATCCTTTCCTCAACTATACAATATTTACAAATGGGACTTTAATAGGAGAACAAACTCCCGACAGATTTTTTGCAACGGGAGCGGTAAGTTCAATGTTTATCCATATAGAAGGTGATAAAAAAGCTACTGATCGTTTTATGGGCATGGGAAGTTATGATCGTATAACCAATGGTATGAAAATACTCAAAGAACAAGGCTATCCTTTTGGTTTTGCAATCACTACAAATCGAGAAAATTTTGATCGGGTTACAAACGAAGGCTTTCTTGGAGATCTCCGTGATAAGGGTTGCTGGGGCGGAATATTTTTCCCCTATGTTCCTGTTGGAAGAAATCCTAAACCTGAGCTCATGTTAACTTCTGACCAACGACAAAATTTAGCAGAAATTACAAGCAGGTCTCAAAAAAAAGGACTCCTAGCTGTCAGTCCAGAAGAACTTTACAGAAGAAACGGCGGCTGCATGGCAGGATTATATGCTTCGGTTACGGTTGAAGGAAAAATCCAGCCGTGTGTATTTATTCACGCAAGCGATACAACAGTAAGCGTTTACGACCAATCACTGGTGTCGGCACTTAAGGGATCGCAATTAATACGGGCTACACAATCTGAAACTAAAAATACCAGCGGCAGTTGCTTAATTAGAGACCGCAACAACACTTTAATTAAACTGGTTGGACAAACAGGGGCAACTTCAACAGAAAGATGATGAGTTTAAACCCTCTCCTGATCAGTAATAAAATCTGCAATAGCCCTGTATCCTCCCCATAAATCTGTTTCCGATAAATCATGCCCGCCAGGCAGCTCCACGACCTTTGCCTTGGGATAGACCGAAGTAACATCTTCAATTAGCCTTTTATGATCTACAATTCCGTCTGTTTTAGATCCGACCAATAATACTTTTACACCTGATGGCATCTCGTTCCTTGTAAATGGCTTGTCTGGTATTCCTTCATATCGTACGGCAACCCCCCTTGTATGTGCGTACCAGCCACTTGGAATACCAATCCCAGCTAATCTTGGGCCCTGAAGGACCTTGGAGGCTACACCCCAAGCCGTACCCAACCCTTTTTGCACCTCCTGTTTATTAGTTAAACCAGACAACAAGGAAATAGTTCTTACTTGTACTTTCGATCGCTCTCCCTGATGAATGTTTTTAGCAAGATCAAAAGCGGGTGCACCCCCATAAGACAATCCCATAATGTGTACGTATCTAATCCCATTCCCCTCTAAAAAATCTTGAACTTGGGCGTTTAAAAGTCCCCTATGGTGAGTGTGTCCAGGATATCTGACTTGAACAAAGGTAATCCCATCACTAACTTCGGGTGAGAATGATTTATTTTGCCAGCGCACAAATTCCGCCGTTCCTTTTCTTTCGTTAACTGGTCTCCTTGATAGTCCCCTAAAGCAAATCACAGCGGTTTTTTGACCTGGATTAATTACATCAAAAGTTGGCAAGATATCAGGATGATCCTCTAGTTCAGGTTGTTTTCGTAAAAGATCCTGAGTATGAGGGCCTTCAAATGGCGAGATGTACCCATTTTTTACATTAAACTGTATTCCGGGTTCTCTTTTTGGTTCATTCCTAAAATTTTCTTCTATTGAGTCCCAAAGCCATTTTCGGAATTTTGCTTCGCCTTCTTCTGTTAAACCAGTAACTACCCGAACATAATCTTTAGTCTTTGCCTCGCCTGATAAAGTCGTATAACTTAAGGGCAATTGTTGGACATTAAACCACTCGGGGTGTGCTAGATATCCCCCAATAATTGTGTCTTGGGCTATGAAAGTACCGGGTTCTATTTTCAAGGGCTGCCCTGCATTGATTTCAAGTAATCTTCTTCCGCTTGCAAATTCTCTTGCTCTTAACCTAAGTATTGCTGCAATTTTCCGATATTCTTCATTTCCGCTCTTACTCATGAATTCGCAAAACTTATCGAAATCACCAAGCGGTATCCCGGTAGTTGCTACTTGGGGTGTAAAAAGGGTAATATCATCAAACATTCCTAATGCTTCTTCAAATCCCCGTTTGGTATCTGTGTTATAAAGCCCCCTTTCTGGCTGATCTTTATCAATGCCCATGCTGTAATTGAAATTTAGAGGACTGTTTATAAGTTCAGCTCGTCCTTGCTCTTCATTTATATTTACACCAACCATAAAGATAGCGGGCACCTTAGACATATCTATACCCCTTTCTTCCGCTAATTGCCGAATTGTCGCATAAACTCTATCTGTAGTCGGAGCTTCATCAACTAAAACAACTTTTTTGCCTGCCATCTTAGCTCTTCCTAGCTCTAATGCTGCAAAAACGGTTGGGGAAGGACGGATGGGGTGGGCTGCATCTTTTTTATGCTGTAAATAGGGGTTATAACCAGGAAAAACAGGTTTGCTTGCAGTAGCTCCTACTGTTGCTGCAAGTTGAGTGGCTGCAAGGAAAGAAGGCCCTCGTGAGGTATGCCCAAAAACCACAGACTTATTTTTAAGTTTACTCCCTCTTGAACCAAGGATAAGCATAAAATCATCAATTTCTGAATAACGAGGGAAAACTGCACCCCGGGTTAATCCCCGCCAATCAAAAGGAGAGGCTAACGGATCGCCGAACGCAGTGTCGACAATAATCAAAACGCCACCATCTTCCAAGGGTCTGCCTTCGTTTTCATTAATTTCAGCAAAAAGGTCTTCACCCAAAGTCAACTTACTTGGGGGATCAACTTCAACTTCAATCTGCTTTGCAAACCCATCAGGGACTTGTGATCCAGTCGTTTTAACGATAGAGATTTCAGGTAAAAATCTTCTAGTTCCCCTTTTCGCCAAAAAGTTAAACGTATGTACGGCAGTTCTCATCAATGAATGTTCGGTCTCTTTTGAGGACTCAATTCTTCCCTCGTGAGTGTCATTCATTACTACTCGAGTAGAAAGTACAGCCTCTTGAGATAAATTTATGGCCGCCATTGTACGCAACATACCATCCATGAAATGTGCAGTTATATATTGACCTTCTTCGCTCTTCTGGAAAACTATGGCGTGACCAGTTGTATTACCAAACATAACGCTTTCTCTCCTCCCTAATACTCTGTCAATTTTTGCAATTGCCTCATTTGTGCGAGCTTGAACTTCATGCCGTGAGAGGGGAGGGTTTTCTCTGTCAAGGAAAATATACTGCATTAAAAAACGCCTCGCTTGATTTTCTTCCGCTTCCCTTACCAATTCCTTTACCCATTCTGGGTTTCTTAGTCCTTCAGAGACCAGCTCTACCCCAAATGAAAATCTGTCTCCAATCCCTCTTACTTGTTCTAACACCCTTGAGGCTTTGGGTGTTTCCACCTTTGGGGTTAATTCTCCCTCACAAGTGTCCATAACATTAAGTATACAGGATTCAAGGGAGTTCGTGTCGGCACAAGGGTGGGTTGGGGCAACGACAACTCTTTCTTTTTTCCTCTTCCCAGTTTCCAAACGGCACGAAAAATTTTGCGGGAAGCGAAGACGACACAAGGCGGTTGCGGCGATTTACCAATTAGAGCGGGAGACCGGATTCGAACCGGCGACCTTTTCCTTGGAAGGGAAATGCTCTACCAGCTGAGCTACTCCCGCACTTTATGCGCCAACTTATTTTAGTACATCTTCATAAACTGTGCCAGGGCTCGGAGTCGAACCGAAATCCCAGGTTTTTCAGACCCGTGCCGTGACCACCTTGGCTACCCTGGCAAAAATGGGCAAAGTGGACGAGAAGGGACTCGAACCCCTGACCTTCCGCACGTCAAGCGGACGCTCTAGCCAACTGAGCTACCCGTCCTTATATCTTATATTTTACTAGACTAGCGGCCAAGCCTCAAATCTTTTTACAAATTAAAAAAATCTCGTCCTCATCACTGACCTGATAATGAACCGATACTCTTTGGCCGGAAAATTTTACTTTTTTTCCCCAAACCAAAGCACCATCAACCGGCAAATTTCCCGATATCTCTTTGGCAACTTCCAGAATACTAGCCCCTTTCTTAACAATCAAGGGCTCTTTTTTATCGGCCAACCCAGTCTTATCTTTCTTTAAAAAAACTCTTGCCAGTCCCAATTGGCGCCAAATGTTTGTCCTTAACTTATCCAAGCCCCACTTTCTTTTTGTGCTAATCAGAGATAGGGGAGTAAACTGTTTTCTTAGGTCATCAGAAAATTTCTTGTCTCCCTTGAGTTTATCTACCTTGTTGATAACAAAAACCGCCGGGAGGAACAGCCTATTGCCTGCCAAACCGTCAATTAATCTTTCCATACTAATTGGGTTCTCTTTTATGACTATAAAGGCATCTTTGATTCCCAGCTCAACGGCCAATTTCTTAACCAATTCATCATTAATTTCTTGATGAGGGCCTACGACCTCTATTCCTCCTCGAACTCTTTTTTCTACTTCTACCTTAGGTTTTTCCAAATTAAGCCTAATGCCAATTCTTTTTAGCTGATCAACCGTTTCCTGAAGCCAACTAATTCTCTCCATATCACTCATAACCAAAACGAGATCAACCGCTCTGGCGGCCGATAAAATTTGCCGACCACCACCACGGCCGGTAAAGCCACTCTCGATTATTCCCGGCGCATCTAAAAGCTGGATTAACGCTCCTCGATAATTCATCATCCCGGGCACAATCTTAACCGTAGTAAAACCATAAGCACCTACTCTGGATTTTGCATTAGTCAGAGTGTTAACTAAGCTTGATTTGCCACTTGAAGGAGGGCCTAAAATCAGACAGTTGGCATCGCCGGCTTTTTTTATCATAAAGCCAGTACCACCACCACTCGATTGCATCTTTTGCTCATAAAGACGATCTCTTAACCTAGACAGCTTTGCCCTCAATAAGCCGATATGATGCTCTGTGCCCTTATGATAGGGAGTTTCACGAATCTCTTGCCTAATATCATCAATTTGTTTGGCTGTTTTGTCTTGAGTCATAAAAAGACAGGTTATAATTAACTTAAAATGAATAAACTCGCTCGTGTTTTAATTGTTATTTTAACACTGGCTATTCTGACCAGCCTAAGAGGTAAAAAAATTAGAGCCAGCGAGCCCTTAGAGTGGGTAAAAAATAAGTATGGCATTCATATAACTAATTCCACTGGCGATATTGGCAAGGCAGGCGATCTTCTTAACAGTAATGGCGGTGATTGGTCGTGGATTACCATTGTCATCAGAAAAGATGAACTTAACAAAAATCAATGGCAGACATTTTTTGATACTGCTCGCCGCCGACATCTTATCCCCATTGTCAGAATCGCCAGCAAACTATCAGGTTCACAGTGGAAAAAACCCCAAAAACAAGACTTAGAGCTAATGGCCAGTTTTTTGACTGAACTAAATTGGCCAACAAAAAATAAATTTGTTGTTATCTATAACGAACCAAATAGGGGAGATGAGTGGGGAGGGCAGGCTGATCCAAAAGAATATGCAGAAATACTATCTCTTGCGGGAAAAATTTTTAAACAAAAAGACAACTGGTTTCATATTATTTCCGGGGGATTGGACTTGGCCGCTCCCCAACAACCCCCTCGATATTATTCAGCCGAAGAATTTTATCGCCAAATGATCCTCTATAAACCTAATGTTTTTGAAAACATTGACAGCTTGGCCTCACATTCTTATCCAAACCACCGGTTTATTGGCAGTCCCCAGGATGGTGGCAAAACAAGCGTACGCGGGTATCAATGGGAGCTTAATTATCTGGCCTCCCTCGGTGTTAAAAAAGATTTAACAGTATTTATTACTGAAACCGGCTGGCCACATCAAGAAGGGGAACAATTGAGAAAAAACTTTTATCATTCAAGTGTTCTTTTAAATCTTTTTAAAACAGTGTTCAAATTTTGGGAACAAGATAAAAGGATAGTCGCTTTCACTCCGTTTATCTTAAACTACCCATATCCGCCATTCGATCATTTTTCCTGGCAAGACAAAGCCGGTCATCTCTACCCCCACTCCCAGGCAATAAGCAAAACAAAAAAAGAAAACAACCATCCGCCTCAACTCAACAAAGGGAAAATTATGGTCACCGACTTCTCTTTTTTACTGATTCCCAGAAAAAGATACCAGGGAAGAGTATTAATAAAAAATACCGGTCAGATGATCTGGGGTGAAAACGACAATATCTTTTGCTTCACGCCAAAAAATAATGACCAAGCAATAACCGTCAGTCCTCTTTGCCAGATAAGAAAAGAACCCATAGAGCCGGGTCAATCTGGCTGGTTTAAGTTTAGTCTTATTTTAGAAAAAGAAAAAGGAAAAGTGATTGATTTTGGCTGGGGAAAAATAAGGCGCCTGGAAATCAAGCCGGTTATCAGTCCTAAAACACATCTTTACCGCCAAAAAACCGGCCTGCGACAAAAAATTATTGCTATCGCAAATGGGGCAATAAAAAAATTAAATATCACCCAATTTAATCTGCCAATCAATTTTAGGAAATTTAAAAATGTTCTCTTTCAACTCTGACCGTTCCACCTGAGCTCTTTCTGAGGAAAATTTATTTTTCATTTCCAAAAATGAATCAGTGGCAACTGAAGGAGAAGGGGAGGACTGCTCTTGATCTAGGCCAGAAACATGTATCACTCGATTTGCCTTTTTATGTTTAGATATTAAAAAAACACCACCAATAAAAATAACGGCAAGAAAAATGAACAACCCCAGAAGCAGGCCCAAGCGCTTGTTGACCAATCTTTTTTTTGGACCATCAATACCTTGAGCTAATTCCCAATTTTGCACAAAAGATCGTCCCCGCTTAAAGGGGGAAAAATTCAAGGCTCTCATTTTTCTAAAATACTGATCATGTCTTGATTAAAGGCGATAAGGGTGATTAATTGAGACTCTAGGGCCTTGATTTTTGCTTCCAGCGACTGCCAATCCGCCTTAAGCCATTTCTTATTGGCTATTAATTCCCCTAGACTTGAAGACGACTCCTCCCAAGAATTAAGAGTGGTAGCAAGCTGAGAATTAACATCATTACTATACCGGACAAACTTTATGTCTCCGTCTCCCAGTTTATCTATCGCCATAAACAACAATTTATAAGAGACTTCTCGGACTTCAAAAAAATGGAAGCCTAACCTGCCAAGATAGATATAATTTCTCGTCAGCCTAACTAGATTAGTTAAATATTTTTTTCTACCCTCAAGCTCAAGAGAAAGACCATCCAGATCTTTAATGGAATTTGCTGTCAACAACTTTTTTCTATTGTCTGCCAAAAAGTCAAGCTGGACATTAATAAGATTTTCTACTGGCTCTTTGCTCATTTGGGCGGGTCGCTTGGAAAAAGACAAAGCATCTTTAAGTAAGAGAAGATAAGTCTTTAGCGTCTCATTCCTGGCCAGCAACACTTTCTTTTCCGCCTCTAGGGCTTTATTTTTACTAGCAAGATTGCGATGATTCCGGTAGTTCTGTTTTGCCTTTATATATTCATCGTGATTTAAAGAATATTGATCAAGGACAAAAAGATAGTCAGAGCGCGTCTTATCCGCTCCCTGAGCGTGGATTAGAGCTTTTGGGTAAGTTACCCCTAGCCCTACAAAAACAAAGATAAAAATCAGCGTCTTTTTCATCAAGTGCCGCAGAGAGGACTTGAACCTCCACGAGCATTAAACTCACACGGTCCTAAACCGTGCCTGTCTGCCAATTCCAGCACTGCGGCTATTTAAAATTATTCTAACATGTAGCTGGCAAAACATGGCAAGGGGAAAAAGATTTACAGGGGAGAAATCTGTGTCATGATTAAGGCAACGGATCGTCCCCAGTGGGTAGAAGGTGGTGCCCAAACAGGACCAATATCTCGAGGAGAAACCAGCCCCCTGTCATAGTAGCCTGTTCTTAACCCCCAATTTACCCAATCAATAGATTCGCGCCAGTTGGCAAACTCAATATGGCCACCGCCCCAGCCATAAGCATTATGACTACCCGAAATCATCACTCGACCAAATGAAGATTCTATCCCTGAAATAGCTGGCAATAATCGCCAGTCAACCCCCCAAAAATCAGCCTGGCGAATAAAAAACCAAGAATAGTCAGCCAAAGGAGAGTTCTGCCTGTTTAAATAAGAAAGGAGCTCTAAAAAACGCCCCTCTTCTGTCCAATCAACCTCTTTTGTTCGAGTAGATTTGAGGACAGCTGACTGATCAGATAAATAGGTCGATGCCAACCCCTCCTTGCCAGCGACCAAAGAAGGGCAAGTAATAAACAATAAAAAAGATAATAACGCTGTTGTAAACAGGTTTTTCATTTTTTAATTAACACTTTAAACTCAGGCAAAAAAAAATCCCAGAGTCCACCTCAAAATAAGGCAACCCCAGGATCTAAAAGTATTATAGCATAAATTATAGTGTTGTCAAGTTTTTGTCATAAGTCTAGATTTTCAAGACAACAATTCCGGTAAATTACCTGACGGCAAACAAAATCTTTAACGAAGTAGAATCTATCAAGCCATCACTGCAAAAAACGTTTAGTATATGAATTATTAAGTAAACGAAGTTTAAAAAAAATACACTTATAGGTCTGTACAATAAACTTGCTGTGTTTTTTCTTTATCCGTCTTTTTTTAGAAGAAAAAAAATACTCGGGCCAAAATTAAAGAATGAAAACATCGATTGGGTGTGTTTTTCCATATAAATCAAAGCCTTCAGGGGAATTATTTTCTTCAATAAAGACCATCTAAAATTTGATACCGATCGCTTTTCTATCACCCTGAAGCCTTGTTTTTCCCCGGCTCTTTTTACCTCCCGGGGAGAATAATTATAAAAAGAAATTACCTCTTCTTTTCTTCTGGCCATTGAGCGCCGATCAACTCGATCATGATTAAAATATCGCCAGCGACCCCTTATCAAATCGGCCACCACATGCTTAAAGCTGAATTTGTTGGGAACCTCCAAAATAAGCCAGCCACCAGGCACAAGTGATTGATAAACATTTTCCAGCGCCAACCGATAATCATCAAGGTGGTGCATCACTCTAACCATCACGGCAATATCAAAAAGCTTCTTCGGCCTAGCTAATCCTTCAATAAATCCCTGCTTATAGATAAAATTAGAATACCGCAATCTTTGCTTTCCTCTTTTTATTATCTTGCCGGAAGGCTCCAAGAGCATCGCCTCTTTAACTAAGGGAAGATAAACCTCTGCCAATCTACCGAACCCTGCTCCCACGTCTAACAATCTGGATTGAGAAAGCTTCTTGTTGCCCCCGGCAATACGGGCAAAAAAGCTATTCAAAACTAATTTTTCCGCCTCATGCTCATATTCACGTCCTTGCCAATAATTTTCATAATCAAATTCCGGATCGTCATAAAATGCCCTTGATGCTTTCATCGCCAATCCCCATTACCCATTTCGTCCATAAACTGCCTTACTCCAAATGCCCAAGAACCATTAGACAACGGCGTATACTTTGCCATTATCTGCTCCGGAGTATCTAGTCCCTCATCAATATATTTTTCCTTTATGCCCTTGGCTACTGCCAAAATCGCCTCCTCGTAAGAAGAAAACCTTAGCGTCCCTCGACTATTAATTCCCCAACCCCAGCAATTATGAGAATTATCCGGTATCTTCTTGCAAAGATTAGATTCTTGTTGGGCAATAGCGACCAAAAGCCGGTAGTCCAAACCATACTGTTGGGAAATAGTAAAAATATAGTCGGCATAAGGGGTAAGGGGGGAGTTATAAGAAGACAAATACTCTTTTATAATCAATGGTCTCGAGTCACCGGCAACCACATAATCATCAACCAAGATCGGCTCTTCTTCACTAAAAGAAAGAGGATAAGAATCAGGGCTTAAAAGAGAAGAGAAACCACTAAGACGGCTAACATCTGCTCTTGCCAAATCCGTCTGATTGGTATTCCACGCCTCAAAAAGCAATAGCCATTCCGTCAAAATAAATAAAGGAAAAAGGAAGGCCGCCAGAAGAGCAAAAATGGTTCTCTTTTTATCTCCAATCATCATTCAATTAATCCTTTCATAATCAAAAAACAATGTCAACAGAAATAAAAACCCAAAATATGCAATTGACTACAACCAATCCATAGGATAAAATATCCTCAATGAAAAACGCAGAATCTTCAAATTTAAAATGGTTGGACCAGTCCACCTTTGAACTTACTATTGCCATTCCCGCCAAAAAAATCACCAAAGAGCGCCAGATTAGCCTAGAAAAATTGACAAAGCAGGTAAAAATAAAAGGATTCAGAAAAGGCAAAGCCCCCCTCAAAATGGCCGAAGAAGCAATTGAGAAAAACAAAATTTATGAAGACATTATCCAAAGACTTTTACCAGCCCTCTACTTGGAACAAATAAAAAAACATCAACTCAAGCCCATAACAAACCCAAAATTTTCTTTAGTTTCTGCCGAAGAAGGGAAAGACTGGCAGGTAAAAGCGGTTGCTTACCAAAAGCCAAAAGTATCCCTGGGAAAATATAAAGAAAAAATTAAAAAAATCAATGCTAAGGAAAAAATCTGGGTTCCGGGTAAGGAAGAAAAAAAAGAAACGGATCAGAAAAAGCAAGAAAATAAAGAAAAAAGAATGCAAAAAATAATCCAAACATTAATTGCAGAAGTTAAGGTAGAACTGCCTTCCGGCTTAGTTGAAGATGAGGTATCCAGAAAGCTTTCTCAATTAATCGATCAACTTTCCAAGGCCAGCATATCTCTGGAAAATCATGCCGCTTCTTTAGGAAAAAACATTCCCCAAATCAGGGAAGAATATCGCCAACAAACAATCAATACCTTGAAAATAGAATTCATCCTGGAGGCAGTTGCCGATAAAGAAAAAATTACCGTTGATAAAGAAGAACTAGAAAAACTTGCCAAAACAAACCAGCAAGCCGGTCAGCAAATCAACCAATATATGGTTGCCCACTTCTTAAGACAACAAAAAACAATTGAATACTTAGAAAGCCTGTAGTAAAATAAGATAAGTTTTAGTTACCTATTCGGATCCCAAAGAAATTAATGCTTGTTTTTGGCAAAAAAAAAAATAATTTGCCTGCCTCACAAAAGGCATTTCCTGAGGATATTGATCAAAAACCCTCTGAAAACCTTCTCGGTATTGCTGCGACTCAAAAAAAAGAGTTAGAGAAACGCTACCGCTGGCTCCAGCATAAAAATCGCCTGGAAAAAACAGCTACCTCCATATATGACAGAAGGGAAAGGGAGAAAAGAGAAGAAATAAAGGCAATCCGCGAGGAAATTATTAAATTAGCTCAGGCAGTTGATAAACTTGACCATCTTACCGGTGAAATCGATCAAGCGACAAAACAACCAACAATAAAACCAAGCTTATATGAGTTAAGTTTTTGGCAAAGATTACGACAAATGTTAAACACAATAATAAAGGATGTCGAAAAGTCATCTCTATGGTTTCAGGAAAGCAATAGAAAGAGAAAAAAGAAAAACTTTTGGGGAATGGTTGATAGTAAAAAGGGGGGGGCTCAAGTTTTACTCTCTTCTGAACATTATGTTTCCCGGTCTACGGGATGATCTTTCCCTTGACAGTGGACAAAGAAAAACTCTACACTAAAGCTCAATGATATTCCAAAAACTTAATCACTCTAGCGCCCATGTCCTCGCCCAAGCAGTACTAAAACTTTACCCCGGGGCTAAACTAGCCATCGGCCCGGCTATAAAACAAGGGTTTTACTATGATTTTGAATTACCGGAAAATATTTCTGATAGCGACTTTAAGAAAATAGAAGAAGAGATGCAAAAAATAATAAACAAAGGGCTAAAATTCCAAAAAAAAGTTATCGCCCCCGAAGAAGCAGAAAAAATATTTACCAAACAACCATACAAACTAGAGCTTATTAAGGACGCAAAAAATAGAAAGGGGGAGAAAATCTCCATATATCAAACCGGTAATAACTTTACCGACCTCTGCAAGGGCCCCCATCTGGAAAATAGCCAACAAATAAAATCATTTAAACTTTTATCTATTGCCGGTGCTTATTGGAAGGGGAGTGAGAAGAATAAAATGCTCACCCGGATTTATGGCATTGCTTTTCCTAGTGAAAAAGAACTAAAAAAACACCTTCGACAACTCAAGGAAGCGAAAAAATATGATCATAGAAAACTGGGAAAGAAACTTAAGCTCTTTACGTTTTCTCGCCTGGTTGGCAGCGGTCTGCCTCTTTATACCCCAAAAGGAGCTCTTATCAGAAGATTAATTAACGACCATATTGAAAAAATCCAGACAAAGCACGGATATCAACAGGTTTGGACTCCCCAGATAGCCAAAAGTGAACTTTTTAAAATCTCTGGGCACTACGACAAATATAAAGACAACATGTTTAGGGTTATCTCTAATTACTCTCAGGAAAAATTCTTCCTAAAACCAATGAACTGTCCTCAACATACTCAGATTTATGCCAGCCAAATGAGAAGTTATCGAGATCTGCCCATACGTCTGACTGATTTTGCCATGCTCTACCGAGACGAAAAGCCCGGAGAATTATCCGGTCTCGGTCGGGTTCGATCATTTTCTCAAGATGATAGTCATATTTTCTGTCGCGAAGATCAAATAGACGGAGAAATCGACAAGATTCTGGAGATGACAAAAAAAGTTATGAAAGTATATGGCTTTAAATACCGATACCGATTGTCTACAAGAGATAAGGCTCACCCGGAGAATTATCTTGGCAGTCAGCAGACATGGGACAAGGTGGAAAAATGGGCAGAAAAAATCATGAAAAGAAACAAAATAGACTACTACGAAGGAAAAGGAGAAGCCGCCTTTTACGCTCCCAAGATGGACCTCATGGCTACCGATGCTTTGGGTAAGGAATGGCAGCTCTCAACCATTCAGATCGACTACGTTACCCCCCAAAGATTTAAGCTTGTATATACTGATAAAGACGGATCGAAAAAACACCCGATAATGATTCATCGGGCCATCATCGGCTCTTCAGAAAGATTTATGATGATTATTCTGGAACATTTCGCCGGCGCTCTTCCTCCCTGGTTATCACCAATTCAGGCAATGGTCATGCCAATTAGTAATAAACAAGCCGATTGGGCCAATAAAGTTGTAGATAAAATCAAAAAAAACAATATCAGGGTCGAACTGAATAACGATAGCCAAACCATAAGCTACCGCATAAGACAAGCCCAGGAACAAAAAATTCCCTACATGCTGATTGTGGGAGATAGGGAAAAAAAGGCAAAAGAGATTAGCCTTAGACTAAGAAACGGTCAAAACAAAGGAACCATGTCCTTGGAGAAATTCATAAAATTAGCCAAAACACAAATTGATAAAAAGACTCCTCTATGATATATTATTTCATCATAATCAAGTGAGAAGGCGACAACCAAGGGTAAAAAAATCATTTTACCGGACGAATTGGCAAATTAACGTCTCCCCAATCAGGCTCATTGATGACCAAGGCAAAATGGTAGGGGTCGTAAGCCTAGAGGAAGCGAGAAAAACGGCTAAAGAAAAACAATTAGACCTGGTAGAGATTGCTCCTCGAGCAAAACCTCCGGTTGTCAAGCTAATCGATTACGCCAAATTTAAATATCAAGAAGCAAAAAAACAAAAAGAAGACAGAAAAAAACGGAAAGCAATTGAGGATATGAAGGAAATCAGACTTTCGCCATTTATCGGCGACGCTGACTTCCAGGGCAGAATGGGACGAGCCAAGGAATTTGCCCAAAAACAAGCTAGACTAAAGTTGGTGGTAAAATTTAAAGGACGTCAGATCACTAAAAAGCAGTTTGGTCATGAAATTTTAGACAAAGTCAAAGAAGAATTAATAGATCTTTACAAGCCAGAGGGGAATCCGAAAGTTATCGGAAAAAGAATGATTCTGGTCATGAACCCAATTAAACATGAAAAAGAAGAAGCAGAAAATAAGAAAATCGATCGCCAATCGATTTAAAATTACTAAGACGGGTAAGGTCCTTCATCGAGGGGCGTTTAACCGACACTTAAAAAGAAAAAAAAGTCATAAACAATTAAAAAGGCTAAAAAAACCGATGTTAGTCAAGGGGACAATGGCAAAAAAAATTAAAAAGGCTTTAGGAAAATAAAATAAAAAAACATGAGGGTCAAGACAGGCACCACCAGGAAAAACAGGCATAAAAAAACTCTGAAATTGGCTAAAGGCTACAGGATGACACGCCACCGATTATTCAAATCGGCCCATGAGGCCGTGATGCATGCCGGTCAATACGCTTTTATAGGTCGAAAGCAAAGAAAACGCAACTTTAAGCGGTTATGGATTGCCAGAATCAATGCCGCTGTCCGTCATCAGGGATTGGGCTATGCAGAATTTATGAATTTAGCCAAAAAGAAACAGATAACCATCAATAGAAAAATACTCGCTTACCTGGCCGTAAAAGAGCCGGGGGTTTTTGAGCAGATTGTAAAGTCGGTTAAAAAATAAAAAACCGTCTACCCCGAACCCCAAAACATTAAAATCAATCTTTTGCTAAAATATAGTCAATGGACAAAAAGATAGAGAGCCTCTTAAGGCAGTACAAAAATAAAATTCCTAAGCTAAATTCTGGTCAGGAGCTAGAGGAGATAAGAATAAAATTGTTGGGACGAAAAGGAATAATCAAAAATTTATTTTCCCAAATTTCCCGTCAACCAATTGATTTGCGAAAAAAGCGCGGACAGCAACTGAACCAAGCAAAGCAACAGCTGGAAAAGCTTATTGCCAAGCAAACAAAAATAATCAAAACCACTAAGGCAAAGGTCGCGACAAAAGAAAAAAAAGTTTACCGGCTTAAAAAAATCGGCCACCTCCATCCATTGACGGTCATAGAAAACCAAATCAACCGTCTTTTTCAGTCGATGGGATTTTCCATCTATGACGGCCCGGAAATAGAAACCGATGAATACTGTTTTCAGCGGTTAAACGTTCCTGACAACCATCCTGCCCGAGACCTGCAAGACAGTATTTTTATCAAACAGCCAAAAATTCTCTTACGAACCCAAACCTCCTCCATAGAAGCTCGCTTGCTAGAAAAAGAAACTCCTCCATTCAGAGCCGCTTTTCCCGGCCGGGCATACCGCAACGAAAAAGTAAATAGAAGCAATCATTTTATCTTTAATCAGTATCAAGGGGTAGCCGTTGATAAAGATATCAGCCTTAAGCACCTCATTGGTGTTTTTGATCGGTTGATAAAGCACCTTTATGGGGAAAATGTGGTCGCCAGATATCGCTGTAAATACTATCCTGAGGTAGAACCCGGCTTAGGACTTGACCTACAATGTTTTAGTTGTCAGGCAAAAGGATGTCGGTTATGCAAAAATGTTGGCTGGATAGAAATAGGAGGGGCCGGTATTATTCATCCAAAGGTAATGAGCATGGCAGGCCTAGACCCTGTTAAATGGAGAGGCTTTGCTTTTGGCCTGGGGCTCGACCGATTGGTAATGGCAAAATATAAAATTAAAGATATCCGCACATTACAGGGAGGCAATCTGGCCTACAAACCAAACGTAATATGAAAATTATCTACTCCCAGCTACAAAAATTATTACCTGATTTAGAAAAGCCGGTCCGCGCTGTAGCCGACGATCTGACCATGATCGGTTTTTTTGCCAGCAGTCTGGAAAAAAAAGAAGGTGAAGATGTAATTGAGCTAGAGGTGAGGCAAAATAGGGGAGATGCCTTAAGTTATTACGGTATTGCCAAAGAGTTATCAATCTTGTATAACATCTCCCTGAAAGAAAAAGAAGCCAAATCTCCTTCAGTGACTAAAAACTACCGTCTGCCTATAAAAATTACCGCCAAAACATTAGTAAAACGAGTTATGGCTCTTAGGATTTCTGATTTAAAAAATTCTCCTTCCCCAGGTTGGCTAAAAAAATTTCTTCGTCTCCACGACATAAGCCCCATAAACACTATTGTTGACCTTACTAATTTTGCTATGCTCTGGTACGGGATACCTTGCCATGCCTTCGACAATGCCAAAATATCCCAAAATCTTGTCTGGGAAACAAATAGTCGACCAAAATATCCATTTACCAGCCTTGACGGAACAAAAGTGCAACTGCCGTTAGAAACTCTTCAAATTAGTGACAGCAAAAAAGTTGTTTCTTTGGCCGGCATTGTGGGGGGTAACAATTCCCGCATCGATCTTGATACTAAAGAAATTATCCTTGAGATGGCCATATATGACAGAGGAAAAGTGAGAAAAGACTCGAGAAAATTAAAAATTATCACCGAAGCCAGCACTCGCTTGGACAAGGAGCTGGACACAGCCCTCATTCCTCAAGCGTTTTTTCATCTTACCGAACTTATTTTGCGTCATTGCCAAGGGCAAATCAGTAGTCATTTATTCGATAGCTATCTAGAAAAACCTAAAATCAAAAAAATAAAATTTAATTCCCCAAAGCCATCCCTTTATGCCGGTATCCCCATCTCAGAAAAGTTTAGTCTGGAAATACTAGACCGTCTTGGATGTAAGGTTACGCCCCTAGTTAAACAGGGAACCATATACCAAGTGGTCCCGCCAACATGGAGAAAAGACCTTTATCTGGAAGAAGACCTGATTGAAGAAGTAATCCGTTTTTATGGATACGATAAAATCCCCACCAATCAACCAATCCCAAATAAAAAACTGGCCAGCATTACCCCAAAAATTATTTATCTGATCGAAACAATAAAAAACATTCTTGTTCAAATGGGTTACGATGAGGTCAGATCATGGCCACTTATTAAAGAAAAAGGGTTAGATAAAATAAACCGTTCGGGCAAAACAGCAGACTACGTCTATATGCAAAACAGCATTAATAGTGAGTTTAGCGTCCTCAGACAATCAATCGTTTCTTCGCTCTGGCAACAAAAAAAACAGTATGAAAAATATAAGTTGCCCCAACCGCAATTTTTTGAGGTGGGCAAAGTGTTTTACAAACAAAACGGAAAATACGGTGAACATTACTCGCTCGGCATTTATCATCATGCAAAAAAACAACTCAAAATTGATATTAAGCGTTTATTTAAAATATTAAAAATTGCCAGTAAAGTTTCCATAACAAAAATTGGTCATGACTCTTTTGTCCAAGTTGATTTGGAAAAGCTTTGCAAAAATAAATTCAACATCACTATTGACAGCAACAAAAAGGGCAGTCAAAAAGCAGTTTATGAATTAAGCAAACAAATCATTACCCTGGATGCCAATGTTATTCTTTCTAAAAAACAACCTCCTAAAAATCTCATAAAAAAATATCAAGAAATTATCAATGAAAAATATCTCTGGCAGTTAGTAATCACCGATATTCACAAAATCAAAAAGGGATATAAATACACCCTTAGAGCCTCGTATTTTAATATCGATAGTCAGGAGGCCAAAAAAATTCATCGGAAAGCGTTTGGGCTGTAAATAAGAGCCTTAAGTTATCGAGAAAATTTTTTATAAAAAGTTTTTTATCCTTTTCATATTCAGTTCTAAGTAGAGGAGGGGACTGGACTCGGGGTTAAGGTTGGATTTGGAGTCAGAGTTGGAGTCGGGGTTGGAGTTGCTTCAGTCGTTGGCGTCGGTGACGGCGATGGTTGCCAGTCCCACGGTCGATTGACCCCAATTTTAATGTCCGCTTGGGCTTGATTGCCTTTCTCATCTTCTGCCATAACCTTAAGAGTATAGGTGCCATCATCCAAACTAATTTCTGCCTCATATGGCTTTTGATCAAAAGACTGGACCTCTTTGTCATCCACATACAAAACAACCTTTTTTATTAAATTGACGGAATTAGCCTGAATCTTAACAGTGAATTCACTGGAAACCTTTGCCTCGTGCGCCGGAGAAACAAAAGAAACTGCCACCATGCCATTACTGTTACAATAATCATTGGGCGGGTGATAACGAGAATCTTTTTGCGAAAACATCCACGCCAAAATTCCCTCCTGCCAACGATTCTTACCATCCTGAGAAACCGGATCCTCTTCTTTAAAGACAAAAAACTCTTTTTCTTCATAATCCCCTGGCAACACTTGAGCCGGGGTTGCCAACTTGTCCTGACCACGACAAAGCTTCAGTTTGGTATGAAGCGGATCTTTTCCCACTGCTTGAGTGCCGGAAATAAAATACTCTTTGCGCGCAGGAAAGCCATCATGAGCCGGCCAACCGGAAACAACATCTACTTCTTGTTGTTTTACCTCGTCAGGCTTTTTAAACTCTTGGTAGCCATAGAGCCGGAGGGCTTCAATTGTTGCCTGTTGCCAAATCGGGGTTGCTCCAGAAATACCGGAGGCAACTTTTTTCATCGGCGAGTTGTCATTATTGCCTACCCAGCTGGCTACCAACACGTTTGGCGTCCAACCAATTGCCCAATTATCACGCTTGTCATTAGTGGTCCCGGTTTTAACAGCTACTTTCTTGTCTGAAAAATACAACTTGCTATGAGCGCCAAAACTAATCAGGCGGGCATTATCGTCAGACAAAATATCACTAATAATAAAAGCTATCCCGGGAGACAAAACCCTTTTTCCGCCTACCGGTTTAAACTCTTCCAGTAAATTACCATCACGATCAAAAACTTTTAAAATCGCCGTTGGGGAATGTTTTATTCCTCCATTGGCAAAGGCTAAGTAAGCGGAAGCCAGATTAATCATTCTCACCTCTCCACCCCCCAAAGTTACCGATAAGCCAAATCTTTTTAAATTAGCTGAATTCGGTTCCAGGCTAGAGATGCCCATTTGGTAAGCCTTAGTAAGCATGTTTTTCTTTCCCACCATCGCCAGCGCCTTAACTGCCGGCACATTAATTGAGTTACCCAACGCATAACGCACCGATAGGGGACCATGATAGTGGCCGTCATAATTTACCGGCACATAATCTTTCTGACCCGCGATGGGAAAAACAGTTTTGGTATCCATAATCGGCGATGCCGCCGTATATCCTTTTTCCAACGCCACTGAATAAGTTACCGGCTTTATGGCTGAGCCGGGCTGACGCAACCCTTGAGTAACAACATTAAACTTGCCATCAATATCGTCGGCAAAATAATCTTTAGATCCCACCAGCGCCAATACCTGACCGGTCTGAGGATCCATCACCAGGGCCGCTCCATTAGTAATATTTAAGCCTTTGTTTTTCTCAACCTGATCTTTAACAATTTTTTCCAATGAATTTTGTAATTCCAGATCCAAGCTGGTAACCACCCTTAAGCCTCCTCGTTCGACAATTTCCTCACCATATTTTTCTTCCAAAATATTTTTTACCCAAATAACAAAATGAGGGGCTCTCATCGTTGTCCTGTTCTCGTTAAACTCCAAGCCGTCTAGCTGTGACAAACTCTCTTTTTCCAGCTCGGAAGTAATATAGCCATCTTCTCTCATGCGGCGCAAAACTGTCTTCGTCCGGCCAATATAAGCTTTAGGATTACTGCTAAAAGGGGAATAAACTGAAGGCCGTTGAGGCAATCCCGCCAAAAAAGCCGATTCTACCAAGTTGAGGTCCGCCACTTTTTTCCCAAAGTATTGTTCGGTCGCCGCTCCCACTCCCCAGGCCGAGCCCCCATAGGGCGCCTCATTAAGATACATCAGCAAAATTTCGTCTTTATTATATTTTCTTTCCACCTGAAGGGATAAAATAAATTCTTTAACTTTTCTCGATATAGTTCGTTCAGGAGTTAATAAAACATTTTTTACCAATTGCTGGGTCAGAGTTGACCCTCCTTCCAGACGATGGTGGGCAATAATACTATAGACGGCGCGAACAATGCCCCTAACACTAAACCCGGGGTGAGAATAAAACTCTTTATCTTCAACCGATACCGTGGCTAATTTTAAATAATCAGGAACTTCTTCCCAGCCAACCGGAGACCGCTTGGCATCTTTATAAACGTCATATAACACTTTTTCGTGACGATCCATAATCCTTGTCGCGAATCCATCTCTCCGAGTCAACTTAGATGGAGAAGGGAGATCCTTTGATACCCAAGCAAAAACAGCAATTAAGGATAAAAAACTAAAAACCAAAAGAAAGAAACCGGAAATTGCCAAATAAAAAACCAGTTTATCGTGAGAAATATGCTTTAGTCGAAACTTAAGGCGCCATTTAAGCCTATTTATGCTCATGTTACATTCTAACAACAAAAGAAGCGGTCGGCAAATCGCCCCCAAGCCGAGATTACCCCAAACTCCTACTTGCCCCCGGAGCAATTTTTGGTTATTATTAAATTGTCAAAAATGAAAATGCCCAAGCTAAGAATCAAAAAAGAAAAAGTGATCAAAACCATTATTGTCATTGCCTCAATTTCGTTAATCTTAAGCAGTCTTTTGCCACTGATTACCGCCTTTTATTAAGGAACATGCAATCCGTTCCCCTCAATTTAGAAACCCCCATTAGGTATCTTAAAGGCGTGGGGCCAAAGATGGCTCTCAATCTAAAAAAGTTAGAGATCCAAACCGTCGGCGACCTTCTTTGGCATTTTCCTTCGCACTACAAAGACTTTTCTAAACTAAAAAAAATCAACCACTTGCAAAAAGGAGAAACGGTCACTGTATCCGGCAAAATAAAAGAAATAAAAAATGCTTATACCGCCGGGGGCAGGACTATTCAAAAAGGAATCTTAAAAGATTCCAGTGGAGAAATCAATCTGCTCTGGTTTAATCAGCCATTTTTGATAAAGACAATCCGGAAAAACACCGCACTATCCTGTTCCGGCAAAGTAGGGTTCTCCCTGGGGCAAAAAGTCCTGGTTTCTCCCGATTACGAACCAGTAGCCAATGAATTAATTCACACCGGCAAACTGGTGCCGGTTTATCCGGAAACAAAAAAGGTCAGCTCAAAAATTCTCAGAAAATTTTCTAAACTAGCTCTAAGCCTAATGGGGGAGCAAATTAAAGAAACATTGCCAAACAAAATTTTAGACAAACACAACCTTCTCTCGCGTCGCCGCTCATTTTTAAATATTCATTTTCCCAAAACTCTGGATGATGCCCGGGCGGCTAAAAGACGATTTGCTTTCGAAGAAATCTTTTCTTTGCAGATGAAGGCTCTCAGGCAAAAAGAAAATTGGAAAAAATCCAAAACCGCCCCTAAAATGACCGGCAAAAAAAAACAAATCCGGCAAATGATAAACAAATTGCCTTTTACCCTCACTTTAGGACAAAAAAGATCGATAAAAGAAATCCTGACAGACATGGAAAAAACTACTCCCATGAACCGCTTGCTCCAAGGGGATGTTGGCAGTGGCAAAACAATCCCCGCCACTATCGCTGTTTATAACGCCTTTTTAAACAAACAATCAACCGCTTTCATGGTTCCTACCCAAATCTTGGCCATGCAACACTACCAAACTTTAAAAAAACTTCTCTCCCCCCTGGGAGTAAGCATTCAACTGCTAACTAAAGACAAAAAAATCAAAAAGAACCGCCAATTGGCAAATCTGATCATTGGTACCCAAGCTCTCATCTATCAAAAGACCCCTCTTGTCAATTTCGGATTAGTAATTATCGATGAACAGCACCGCTTTGGCGTTTCCCAGAGAAGCAAATTAATAAAAAAGGTTTCTTCCGCAGGCAAGACCTCTCCTCATCTTTTAACCATGACGGCCACTCCAATCCCCAGAACAGTTACCTTGACACTTTATGGAGACCTAGATCTTTCCACTATTGATCAAATTCCTGCCGGAAGAAAAAAAATAGATACTTTTATAGTTCCCGGCAAAAAGCGCCCCCAAGCCAACAAATGGATAGAAAAACAAATAAAAACTCAACATTCTCAAGCATTCATAATCTGCCCTTTCGTAAAGCCTTCAGAAACGCTAAAAACCATAAAATCAGCAAAAGAAGAGTTTAAAAGACTAGGGAAAATATTTCCCAATCTTACCCTAGAGCTACTTCATGGCGAAATAAACAGCCGGCAAAAGAGAAAAATATTAAAAAAAATGCAAAAAGGGGAGATAGATATTTTGGTAGCGACCCCAATAGTAGAAGTGGGAATCGACATCCCCAACGCGACCATTATGGTCATTGAATCCGCCCAACGCTTTGGTCTGGCCCAACTTCATCAACTGCGAGGTCGGATTGGCAGGGGAGAAAAAAAATCTTACTGTTTACTGTTTACCGACATCACCAATGGCGCTTCTTTAAAAAGACTACAGGCAATGGAAAAGATAAATCAAGGAACAAAATTAGCCGCAATAGACCTGGAATCAAGGGGACCGGGAGAAGTTTACGGACTTAAACAACATGGTTTTCCTAAATTTAAGGCCGCTTCTTTTACAGACCTTGCTCTTATCAAAAAATGCCGCCACGAAGCAGAGGCAATTATCAGGCAAGATTCTAGCCTGAAACAATATCCTCATTTAAAAAAACTAATTAATAAAAACCCTCCGGTTGCTCCTAACTAAAATTCTCGTTTGCATTAATCTGCCAACAAATGTAAAATAAGTCCAGCTAAAAAAAATTATATATTGCGATCAAATTATGGGTGCTTTACCAAAAAGAAAACCATCAACCTGGAGACAGGGGAGAAGAAGAGCCACTCACTCTGTTAAATTGCCCCGCGTCTCTTATTGTCCTAAATGTAAGGTAGAAAAACTGCCTCATTTCGTTTGTCAAAACTGTGGCTGGTATGAAGCAAAAAAACCTCGACCCCAGGCATAAAAGGCGACAACAGGCGGTAAAATCTCTTTTTGCATTTAGTTTTAATGCTATCGCTCATCGAAAAACCACTCGTCCCTGTTATAAATTAGCCCGGTTAGTTATCAAGAAACAGAAAGATATTGATAAAATTATTGCTAAGTCTGCCCCTAAGTGGCCAATCGAAAGAATTAATAAAATTGACCTGGCGATACTAAGATTGTCTATTTGGGAATTGCGTTGTCAAAGAAAAGAGCCACCCAAGGTAATTATCGATGAAGCGGTAGAATTAGCCAAAGAATTTGGCGGGGAACAATCAAGTAGCTTTGTTAACGGTGTTCTAGGAACGGTTTTAAAAACTTATGAAAAAAACAATTAACTCATCCCAGGTATCTTTTCTTGCCAAGTTAGAGGAAAAGATAAAAGTGCGGTTCAAAAACAAAGGCTTGTTAAAAACCGCTCTAACCCACCGCTCATGGTTAAACGAAAACCATAAGATTAAGGCGGAATCGAACGAACGATTGGAATTTTTAGGAGATGCTGTTTTAGAGCTTTGGGCCACGAAAACTCTTTTTTTGCAGTTTCCTCACTTGAACGAAGGCCATTTAACTAATATCAGGGCCGCCATTGTCCGGACAGAAAGTCTGGCAAAAAAAGGAAAAGAATTGCATCTAGGTGAATTTTTATTTTTAAGCAAGGGAGAAGAAAAAACCGGTGGCCGGAATAATACTTCTCTTTTGGCAAACACCTTTGAGGCCTTAGTCGGAGCTATTTACTGTGATCAAGGCAACAAGGTAGAAAAATTTTTAGACGAACTGCTCTTAAAAGACCTCCTCGCCTGGGGTAAAAAGGGGGACGCCAAAGATTGCAAAACCCTTTTACAGGAAAAAGCCCAAACCAAACTAAAGCTTACCCCTCATTATCAACTAATAAGACAAAAAGGACCTGATCACAATAGGACATTTACCACCGCCGTCTTATTTGGCGATAAAAAAATATGCCTTGGCAAAGGAAAGTCAAAAAAAGAATCAGAAGAATCAGCCGCCCGGAAAGCGTTGACTATCCTTGCTCAGAAAGGTACAATTAACGGCAATTGAAGAAGAAAGGCTTAAAATGCTTAAAATTAAATTAACCCAACGAGGTAAAAAAAATCAACGCAGTTATCGGATCGTTGTTGCCCAAAGACGATCTAAAAGAGATGGTAAATTCATTGACGATTTAGGATTTTTTAATCCTGCCAGTCAAGAGTTCAAAATTGACCAAAAAAAATTGCTTGCCTGGCAAAAAAATGGCGCTCAGCTGACCACAGGGGTAAGAAAGTTGCTTGCCGAAAAACAATGAAAAAGCTATTAGATTTCCTAATCATATCTATCTTGGGGAAAAAGGCAAAATTTTCTATTGAAGAAAAAAAGGTTGATGAAGTAACCGTTTTTAACGTAAAAGTTCAAGAGGGTAACGCCGGGCAAATCATTGGTAAAGAAGGAAGAACCATAAAAGCAATCAAGACTCTTCTGGCAGTTAAATCAAAAGGAGAAGTCCCATTTGCGGTGACCGTGGGAGCCGTAGAAGCGTAAAGCGAAAATCTTTTCTTGTTAGGGTAATAAAAAAGGGTTTTCTCTCTCTTTTTCAGAAGTAGCCGGATGGAAAGACGATCCCTGGTACAGCTTTAAGCGCTGATAAAAATTACTACCCCTATCGTAATAGTCCTGAAGAAAAGAAACTGTTTTTATTTCCTCTTTGGTTAACTGTAAATTTTTCAAAGAAGATTTTTTGAAATCTATCTTTTTTTCTAAGAAGGGATAAAAATAAATCTTTAGCTTCATTTGGACCTTAACAAGACTGCTGTTCCCTTGTGAAGAAAATGAGATATCACTAACCGACATTAACGGCAAACTCTTGTTAAAGTCATCAATAAGACTGCCCAGCTGTTTTTCTCTCCCTAAAACGGAAAGATTGACTACAATGGAATTAGGTTTGTTGATGCTATTTGATCGATCAGCCGCTTCCCCGACCACCTCCCCCATGTCAAAACTCATCTTTTCAATTACAAATCCATGTCTTCTGATCGGATCCTGAACCGCAAAAATAATCAGATAAATATCCTTCTTTGCCGGAAAGGCAAACTCCACCAGCTTGGCTGTTTTCTCCACCTCCTGCCAATCCCAGCCGGAAAACAAACCGGCATTTCTCTCTAGGCGAGCACTTTCCGTTTTCATCTGGGCTATTTTATGCCATCTGGCAACAATTGCTTTTGTTTTGGGCAAAAGGATCAAAAAAAACATTACCAACAAAAACGCCAAAATTAATCCGGAATACAAAATACTTCTGCCGAAGGGATTTTTTAACAAATAATCTTTAGACCAATAACGAGAGCGGTTGACACTTATCATTGAGAGGGGATAATTTTTAAGCTTAGCTGAACCGCCCCTTGGTCATTCATAGATATCGACTGGGCATCAATCAATTCATATTTCATCGTCCCGCCCGCCTGATTTAACCGGCCAACGTTTTTCTCAAGCTTTGCTAAAGATCTTAGTCCGGGCATTTCCACAACAACCATTGCCGCTCCTGACTTATAATTAAAACTTGTTATTTTCGTCTCTTTACCCAAAAGGGAATACAAATCGACGACCTCAAAGGGTAAGCTATCTTGACCGGTAATTATTTCGGAGGCATGCTTAATACGCGTTCTTGAGCGTGCCAGAAGGTTAAGCTTGGGCAAAAACTCTGCCAACCGGTTCTCATTAACAGCTATTTGCAGAGAAACGCTCTGCGTTCTCGTGAATAAATACCTATCAACGGCTAAAACGGCCCCCGCCCAAATAACAAAAATCACTAAAAAAAGAACGGCCATAATCCTCAATCGGCGGGCAAAATTTAATCTTGATAGGCCAAATCTGGCCTTACCGGGCAAAAGATTAACTTTGGTCATTATAAATTTCTCTGAGCCAAACCAATAACAGTCGAGTATCGTAGTTTTTCTTTTTTAAGATCAATGGTTGTTTTTATTTTCGTAATATCCAAATTTGCTAAAGAATCCGCCCATTGCACCTCAACTCCCATTACCGCCAAAATTTCTTCAGACAACCCCGGCATCATCGCTCCACCCCCGGACAAAATAATCAGATCGACCCCCTCCTTCCACTCCTCCTTAAAGGCAATTATCGTTTTTCTTGTCTCGCTAATCAAATTATTGAGCACCTCCAAAAGAGCGCTTCTTATCTTGTCCTTCCACTCTCCCTTTTTTAAACCATAAGCCTTTTTGTATTCTTCAGCTTTAAAAACATCCATCCCCAAAGACAACCTTACCGAACGGGTAAATGCTTCTCCTCCCAAAGGCAAAATCCGTGTCATGTAAACATTGCCTTGCTTGGCAATGGCGGCAATCGTATTGCTGCTGCCCATTTCCAAAATTAATGTTGGCGTTTCCCTCAGGGGAACCAAGCTTCTGGCCAAAGCTATGGCTGTGTTTTCCAAGGCAACCGGAACTAAGCCGGCTTTGTCCAAAACCGCCTCTATACTCCGCACTGCCTCCGTTTTGGCGGCCACCACAAACACATCCTGCCGACCATCACTATTTTTGTTAATCACTCGATAATCAATCTGAACGTCCTTGAGGGGATAGGGGATAAAGGTCTCGGCTTCATAACGAAGGGCGCGAGCAATTTCCGATTCCTTCATTGGTGGCATAGAAATCATCCGACTTACTACCCTTGACTCAGAAAGACCCGCTACCACCAACTTCGGCTTTATCTGCAAATCACCAACCAGTTTCCTAATGGTGCCGGCAATCGCCTCCCGTTGTTTATCAGAGTGCCAAAAATCACCATTGGTGGGGTTAACTGCTTCTCCTAAAGCCAGAAGAAACTCTTTTTTGCCTTTTTTTTTAATCCAGGCCACCTTTATGCTATGATGACCAATATCCAGTCCCAAGTAATCCATCTTGTTATAATTAAACCACAAACAAGCTCATTGTGCCAATAATTATCCTCATCAAATCTTTTGTTTTAAGGTCACCGTAGTAGAAAAATGCTGTTTATTATTCCCCAAGGCGGTGCTCAATTCTTTGCCTACCGTCACCGTATTATTAATCTCTAAATCAAAATCAATGGTAATAACCGGATATCCGGCCGAAGAAGGTTGACAACTAACTGTAAAAGAAGAACAAGCTACCGAGTCAGGTGTCAATAGGGCAGGAGTCAATAGGGCAGAAGAAGAGGCAATTCGATTATTATTATCACACTGAAACGTGGTTGTCTCTCCATCAAGGCCAACTATATCGATTGAAACGCCATTATAGCCACCAGAGGCGCAATTATCCGCCGCCGGCTGACTGGCATATCTTTTAAGATAATCTTCGATCGTTAAAATCGCCCCATTGCCCGACTCTCTCAATTCCTTGGTTGTCAATACCTTAGAGCGACTGCGCATAGTGGTAAAAAGAATTCCCCCCGCCACCGTAGAAAGAATCGCAAAAAGACTAACCGCCACCAAACTTTCTATCAATCCTAATCCTAAGCTTCTTTTGTCTTTCATTGCTCCCAGTTGGTCAAAACAATAGATAGCTTCGCCACCTCTTGATCATCGCTGCCCCAATAAACATAAACGGTAGCTGTTACTTGTTTTTTAGGAAGATTTTCATCATTATAATTTTCATAACAAGTCTTCTTTTTAAACTGAGGATAATTAATTAGCATTGATGTCATGTCCTCGCACGACTGACCTGCCGTGCCCTTACCACTCCACCAATTAGTGCCATCTTTACTTCTTTGTTTTTTAATATTTTCCAGCTCCTGTTTGGCAATCTGGATACCAATGCTTTTGTTACGGCTAAACCGGGCCGCCTTAATCGTAAAAATCATCGCCGCTGTCAAACCCGACAAAAGTAAAAAAATCAGCAAGATGGCAAAAACCACTTCAATAATGGACAAGCCTTGGTTGGATTTCTTCTTGGTCATAAACAAGCAGTAAAAGAAATATTAATATCGCCACTAACCAAGATGGTTACCTGCCGGCAAACAGAGTTGGCTTTCAGTGTAAAAACAATACCATTATTACTGACATCCAGCAGATTGCCCCTCAAGGCCTCAAAAGAAAACACATTATCATTGCTATCGTCTATGCTGATAGAGTCTAATAAAACAAGCTGATTGTTCTCCAAAGTGGTTGATCCAGCGCCACCAGAATCGCAAATTTCCTGATACTGCAATTTATTTCCCGATAACAATGTTATTTGATATTTTCGCAAATTTTGGCAAGCCTTCGACCGTTCCCCGTTAACCGCCTTGCTTTTTATCAAAGTCAACTGAGACTTAAGCTCCTCGGCGGCCAGGTCCACCTGACGGCGGTCCGTAAACGTTCGGTAACCACTCAGAGAAAATCCCAGCACCAACAAACTGATCGATACGGAAAGCAACAGTTCAATGAGGGTAAAGCCCTCTTCTTTTATAATCACGGCGAGGAAAGCTGATAATTACAGGGAGTAGGATCGCCGGAAGAAGGAATAATACACTCACCACAGGGATCCCCCTCGCCCGTTTCCAGGTAAGCGCAAAGATCGTAAGAGGTCGGTTCGTTAAAACTATAATAATAGGTATAATCATTCCCACTCTTAGGGTCTTGGGGGAGCTTATTCATATAGGTGTTGTTGCCACATTTCAGCTCCGACCCCCAGGTAACACTACAGCTATTGCAATCACCAGAACCACCCGGGTAACAACCCATATCCGAACGGATCATCTCCAGCGCCGCCCGCACCTGTTCCAGGTCGGCCTTCCGCTTGTTATCCCGCGCCCTTTTGGCCGAGGACTGGAAGGAAACCACCGCCACGCTGGAGAGCAGAAGAATAATGGAAATGGAAACTAACAGTTCGATAAAGGTAAAGCCGCCTCCGGACGGGCTGTTTTTGTTTTTCATTGCAAATTACTTAAGCAAAAATAATCTTTGGTTGTTTCCGTGTCGGGATAAGGACTAGTCTGGGTACAGTCCGAATAGGCATTGCCGCTCCCCGGCACCTCCAGATGCGCCCTGTAGGTATAAGTAGCGGTACTACAATTACTCCCTTCATAAGAATATGAAATATCATTTTTGGGATCCACGGGGAAATTACTCATAAAAGTTTCTCCGCTATCTTCATATTGTAAACTGCCATTTATATAACAATTCAACGGATATTGATTAGCGGCCGAGTAGTACTGCTCCAGGGCAACTTGAATGGCCTTTA
>CAZHZZ010000001.1:29631-31150 GCA_964537585.1 uncultured Gammaproteobacteria bacterium
GGATATTGATTAGCGGCCGAGTAGTACTGCTCCAGGGCAACTTGAATGGCCTTTATATCCTCTTTCCTTTTGGCATCACGAGCTCGTTTTTGAGTCGTGGAATAAGACGCCACCCCCACTCCGGCCAAAATGCTGACAATCAAAATTACAATCAATAGCTCTATTAGCGTAAAGCCACGATTACTATTCTGCCCCTCCCTTAGTTTTATCATTTTAAATTCCCCACGCCATAATTATAACCCTTCTTCCCCTCGCAAGTATAACCGGGAGTTTGCCATTGCGGATCATTTTTGTTTTCCAACCTAGTCACCAAATGAAACTTGTCTCCCTTAGACCGGTAACAAAAATCTCTTTTAGGAGAAAGGGGATCGGCGGGCAAAGACTGCATATAAATCACCAGATCACCCTTTAAATGAACCTGGAACGCCTCTCCCCAGTTAATTACTTTTTCTCCCTCATCCCCCTCAACAACAATCATTCCTTTCTTTGCTCGGGGATAATGACCATTGTCAGTGCGGTAGGCCCCCAAGGCCTGACTGATGTTGTTTAAAGAGGCTTTTCGTTGAATATCCCTGGCTTTTTGCAAACTGGTTTGATACTGGCCAAAAGCGATTGTCGCCAAAACCAACAAGATCAAAACTAGCGCCACTTTTTCCGCTCCGCTAAATTCTTTAGTTTTCATTATCTTCATCTTACCTCAAAGAAAGGGCAAGAGGCAACCGGGGGGTTATCAAAACATTTTTTCCAGCCCCGTCAGAATCGCTTCTCCCCAAAACCAACTGGCAAAAACCGCCAACACCAAAAACGGTCCAAAGGCAATTTTATCCTTCATTTTTTTCCTTTTGGCCAAAATCAACCCCAAACCAAAAAGGCCCCCCAGCAAAAAGGCCAGATAAAAAGCCAGCCAAACCCGTCCCCAGCCTAAAAACAATCCCATAAAAAAAGCCAGCTTGACATCTCCCCGCCCCATGCCTTGGCCCCGGGTAATCAGGTGAAGAAAAAGCAAGAAAGCGCCGGCGGCCAAGCCCGCCAAAAGGTGGTTTTCCAAGCCCCCCGCCAAAGCCAAGGGCAGAGCCAAAACTACCAAAGCCAAAACCAGCCGGTCGGGAATAATCCGGTGGCGGGCATCATAAAGAAAAACAAAAAGCAAACCCACCGCCAACAACCCATAAACAACAAAAAACCAAACGCAAGCCAAATAGCCCGGCAATAGCCTGAGCCTGGCAAACAGATCCGGAGAACAATGGGAACTAAAAACCAGAAAAACAAACACCAACCCCGCCAAAAACTCCATTAAGGGGTAACGAGAGGGGAGGGGAGAACGGCAGGTGCGACAATGCCCTTGCAAAAGAAAAAAAGAAACCAGGGGGATGTTTTCCCACCAAGACAACGACCGGTGACAAGAATCACAGTAAGAACGAGCAAAACCCTTCAGGCCTAAAATCCGCCCCCAGTTTTTTTTACCGCTTTGGCGGGAAAACCGCTCCTCAACCGCGCTAATAAAACTACCTAAACTCGC
>CAZHZZ010000002.1:0-20107 GCA_964537585.1 uncultured Gammaproteobacteria bacterium
ATAATAAGCCCCAGCCCGGCATAAGCGAATGTGAAATAGTTTATATTCATCAGGTTAATTATAACATTTTTTATTGGCCTTAAGTAGTAAGTTTTTTGTCGGTCAGTCTTTTTTTTGCAACCCCGATATTGTTAACTAAACTTCTTTTTGCTACACTTAAAATCAATGCTTAAAAAGATAGTTGTCGTTATTTCCGTTATCTTGTTTTTTGGGGGGGTGTCATTTTTCTTGTGGCGGCTTTTGATGCCCAGGCGGGCAAAGATTGAGATCAAGTCTTTCCCGGAATCAATGATTTTTATTAATAATAAACAGGTGGGAAAAACTCCTTACGTAGATGAGTATATCAAACCTGGAGGAATGGAGATAAAGCTTGTTCCTGATGGTTTGCCGGGAGTTGAATGGAAAAAGAACATCGATCTGTCTTCTCAAACCCATCTGTTGATAAATAGACAGTTTTTTCAAGACGATACAAAGAATGAAGGCGAGGTTTTATATTTGGAGAAAGGAAATAATGCAGACAAAGCCGGCCTCATGCTTGTTTCTGTTCCCGAAGGGGGATCGGTTACCATTGATGACCAGATGAAGGGCACTGCTCCGTTAAATTTAGAAGATGTCGGCAGTGGCGAGCATCGGATTGCTATTTTTTATCCTTCTTATAAGACGAAAGAAGTGGTCGCCAAAGCGGTTAATGGCTATCGTTTGGTAGTTGAAGTTTTGTTAGCCAAGAGTGATCTTCTTCCTGGCAATGAAGCTTCTTCTTCGGGCACAACGAAACAAGAAAGCACTAAAAAGGAAATGATTGTAATTGATCAAACGCCAAATGGTTGGTTGAGAGTGAGGAATGAATCATCAACCTCCGGAAAAGAACTGGCCAGGGTAAATACCGGTGATGAGTTTGAGGTTCTAGGCGAGGAGAATGACTGGTTTAAGATAGAATATGAAAAAGACAAGGAAGGTTGGGTTTCGGGAAAGTATGCTAGTAAAAAGACTGCCGGTAAAGCTGATAGTGTGGTTAAAGATTCTGGTGAATCAAAATAATTTTGATTATTTCTCGCGGGATTTGATTATTTTTCTAATAATTAGAGTTACGCTCACAAACAGAATAAAGAGAATAATAAAGGCGTAAAGTTTTTGTTGACTGTTTAGGTTTATGACGATTGCCCCCAGGACGATGGAAAAAATCCAGTAAAGTATAGCGACTTGTGCTTTGGGCATGCCTAGTTTCAAGAGTAGGTGATGGAAATGTTCGGCATCCCCCCAGAATGGCAACTTTCTTCGGTAAAGCCGACGAATAATGGCCAGAATGCCGTCTATCATTGGGATGCCTAAGACTAAAATAGCGGTGGCCACTTTTGCTCCCGAAAGTATTGCCAGGATACCCAGCATTAATCCTCCAATGCTTTTGCCGCTATATCCCGGCATTATTTTTTGGGGATAAAAATTAAATAGCAGAAAACCAAGGTAAGCGCCGGCAACGGTGCCCGCTAAGGCAATAACTGACCATTGGGCAATGTCTTGACCAAATTTGCCGCCTAGAATACCGATGATGGTGGCGGCAATGGCAATAAATCCAGGCAGTTGCCCTTCAACCCCGCCTGCCCAACCGACTATGTTCATGCACCAAACTAACCAGGTAACACTGACTAATTTGCTTAAAAAATCTGCTCCTAAAATTGGCGTTAGAGATGAAGGCAGTAGTTGATTAATGTGGATAACCCCGGGAGTTTTTAGCGGATTACTGATTACGGCTATTTTTATACCCGAATTAACGATAATAATAGCAATAAAAATATTGACGCCAAACCTCAGATATGGGTTAATGTCGAAAACATCGTCTACTATTCCCACTAAAAGAGCAATAAGAGTGGCAATAAGAATAGCCGTCAGCTGAGCATTGGGGTGAATAAAAATTAAGGCGGTTATCAAGATGGCCAGAAAAATAGGAAGACCACCTCCCCTGGGGGTAGGATAAGTGTGAACAGTGTTGGCTTTTTTGTTTTTTTTAGGGCTGTCTAGCCAGCCCATCTTGATAAATAATTTTATGACCAGGGGGGTGGTGAGCGAAGAAATGAAGAAGGCGACTATTAGAGGTTTGGTGAATATGGGAATCATGCTTTAGACCAAAATGGTTAAGGTTAATCTTAGTATAGCAATAGTGCTAAAAACTGCCACCAGTGCTCCTCCCCAGATGGTTATTTTCCCCGCTAACTCATTTTTTTCATAAATAGTTGCCCCTATCAGACCATTAATAATTGCCAGAGAGAGAGAAATCAGGGGCAAAATAATTAGTGATTGAGGAGAAGCCAACTGATCTGTTCCCCAGGGACGGCTGTAAAAAATGGGGATGATGGGTGGAAGCCAGGGGGTTAAGAAAATTATCAAGCCAATTTGTATTATGGTAAAAACTATAGCTATTCTTATTGGTAGAGAAGTAGCTTTTTCGTGCCACAGTTTTCCTAGAACAAGAAATAATTTTTCTAATGGAGCCTTTGGTTTGCTCCAGGGAAATTTTATTTTCATAAAGGGTGGCTCACTTGACAGAATTTAGCCTTTTCCAAATTAATACTTGGTCGTCTTTTTTCAAAAGAAAATAATTTTGGTTGATAAGTTGATCTAATTTTTTAAAGTCCGGCTTTTTATTTTTAAAGTAAATAATTAGCTCAGGAGGGCTGTTGACAAGATCTTGGAAAACGCGGTTAGTTTCATTAAGCTCAATAATGTGATAAGAAACGGTATATCTTGTTGGCGGTAGTCGCTTGGTCAAGGCATAGATAAATGGTTTATCTCCCCAAACAAAGATATTGTCTTTTTTTTCCGTTGTTTCGTTAACCAGTTTGGCTATTTTATACGTTTCGGGAGTTTGGCTGTCAAAATAGTGGTAGTAATCGGTGGTTGATTTTCTTTTTAATGACCAAGAGATAAAATTTTTATAATAGCTAACCGAAGGATAAGAATAAAAGTGGAAATTTTTAATAATCATTAGGGTGATGGCCATAGTTAAGCCTACTAATATCAAGGGAACCGTTTTGATTTTTTTATTGTTTTTGATTTCTTCAAAGAGTCCTGCAAAAACAATCAATCCTCCGGGAATAAGCTGGATAAGATAGTGGGGATAGGGACGTTCGGAGAGAGTGACTGAAAACAGCCCTAGAGGAATCCAGATTAGGCCTAAGACAAAAAACTGGTTTTTGATTATATTTTTTAAATATAGTCCGACTATTATCAGGGCCGCTGATCCCGACAAAAACGCCCTTTTTAAAATATGGCTTTTCCAAAAAGGACCGGTTGATTTACCAGACCAGGAAGACAGATAACCGGCATTTTGTAAAAAGGCGTCTTTAACAAACTCGGATAAGGCACCTTGATGCCAAAACCAGACTAGGCAAGCAGTGATAATCAGAAAAAATCCGACTCCGATATAAATTGCCCTGGCTCCTGCTCTGGCGAGATTCTTTGTTGTTTTGTGTCGGCTATTTTTGAGGCTTATGGCGATGACCCAGAGGGCAACTGTGCCAAAATCGAGCAAAGCAACTACTTTGGTTAAGAACCCCAGTCCTAAAATAACTCCACTGCTGAAGAATCGCTTGAGGGTTTGTTGATCAACAATAATTTTGACCGCCCAGATAGAAAACCCGATGATAAAAATTTCTGAGTTAGCGATGTTTCCTTCTATTAGGGGGATGCTAGTGATGATTACAAACAAAAGACCCAGGATATTGGCTAGCGATTTTGTGCTGGTGATTTTTTTAGCGAGATGATAGAAGTTGTAAGTAGTAAAAATCATCCAAGCTAAAAGAATTAATCTAAATCCGGCCACATTGTTGCCCAAGGCCGCTAGCCAGTAAATCAAGGGAGTCTTGTTGTCATAGAGGTCTTTGTAAAGAGTAAGGCCTTTTTTGATTCCCCGGCCAATAACAAGGTAAATGGCCTCATCGCCATACCAGTATGGTTCGAATATTGAGGGTAGTCGTAAAAGAATAAGAATTCCCCAAAGACTGAAAATAATTTTTTCATCAGGTTTTACTGCCAAAAGTTGACGGATGCCTTTTTTTACCCTTCTCATGCACAAGTCCTTTCTTTGATTAATACTTTTTAGTCACTTTATATTCTAGACGTTTCCCTAACATTAATCTAGTATGAGCGTCTAGTCCGGGGATGACGGACATAAACAGAGAACTTAAAGGAAAGGCAAACCAGGCGACGAATTCCGCTATTTTATTTTTAATCCCCTTGGGTTTTATTTCATTTGGCCTGAGGCTGTAATCAAGGATGATTAATATAATTAAGGGAATTAGGCAGATGGTTAAGATTTGCTGGGAGAATCGGGGCAGATTATAGCCAAGAGAAGTTTGGAAGAACTTTGGGTTTAGAAGAACCGGTAAACTAGCTCCGAAGGTTAGAATCGGCCAATTGGTGGTCCAGATAAAATGACTTTTAAAAACTTTATATATTCTCAAGATTTTTTTCCGCCAGGGAATTTCCGGGTGCTTGAACGATTGATCAACTGCATAGGCGATGTCGGTCGCTCCCCAGGCATGACGTTGGCATTGATAGTAACGGTTTTTTAAGGCTTGAAAGAAAGTTTTTCCTTCCGGAGCGTCGATTGAGGTGGGCAAAAATATGGGGATTACCCTCGACTCTGCTTTAGTGGCAAAAAATGATTGGAGAAAAAGGTGCCAATCTTCAGGAATGATGTTCGTATCCCAATAGCCAATTTGGTCGAGTAGTTTCAAAGATAAAGAATAAGCCGAGTAATTAAATATTAGTTGATCCAAGTCTTGTAAGAGGGCAATGTAGGCGATATTTCCCATAGCGCCAATGGTTTTTATCGGAAAAGGTACTTTGTGAATATTATTAAACCAAAGAATAGGAGATTGCCAAAGCCTTAGGTAGCGGTTTTCATTTTTACCAAAAAAGTAGGTTAAGGAGGAAAAAAAATGGGGGTGAAAATGAGCATCAGCATCACAGCTGGTGACGGTGAAATAATTAATGTCTTGTCCTCTTTTGTCGATAAACTGTTTTTTGATTTCTTTTCCCGCCCAAGCCTCATTAGAGGCTTTTCCTTTTATTTCACCGACGATATCCGCCGGGTGAAAGGTGGCGGTTAGATAGCCAAATTTACCTTTATATTTTTTAAGAAGAGTTTTTGCTTTTTGGTGAGCGCCGGAAAATCTTTCCTCCATCGCCAGAACAACTATCAGTTGCTTTTTATTAATGTTTTTTTGTTTTATTAATGATTCTAGAGGGATTTGAAGCTTTTGGCTTGGCTCGTCATAGTTGGGAATAATGATGATATGTTTTATTTTTTCCCACTTTAACCATTGCTTGCCCCTTTCTCGTTGGTACTTTTTTTTCCAGTTAATTTTTGAAAAAGATTTTATTTTTCTAAAGCCGGTTATTCCCAAAATGGCAGTTTTGAAAGATTCATAAAGCCAAAAAATGAGAAAACCGATAACCAAATAAGCAACTACTTTGGGGATAATGAAGGATGCCCAGAGAGGCATGATGATTACCATCCAGGATGATAAGCCGGGTAATATTTCCCAAAAACGATAGATTTTAAGTGGATTTTTAATCATGAAAATTTTTATTTTAAGTTTATTTTACCAAAGATGGAAAGAACATTTTTTCTAATCTGCTTAGTAAAGTCTGAGAATGTTATTTTTTTTGTTTGTCTGCGTTTGATTATCTCAAAAACAAATTTGGCAGTGTGGTTTATAAATATAGGTTGATTTGGTTTTCCTCTTTGGGGAACAGGGGCAAGAAAAGGGGCGTCGGTTTCCAGGGCTAGATGCTTTAGGGAAATGTCTTTAATGATGTTTGCCAGCCCGAAGCTATAGGTGATATTACCAGCAATTCCCAGAGTGAATCCTAAATCGATTAGTTGTCTTGCCTGTTGCCTGTTGCCGGAAAAACAATGTATTATCCCCTTAGGGCGGTTTTTTGCAGGTATTTTAGTAAGAATATTGATCATTTCCGAATAGGCCTTACGACAATGGATACTTACTGGTAACTGCTGTTTTTGAGCAATTGCCAGTTGAAGTAAAAATAATTTTTGTTGATCAACTCGGCTCCTTGCTTTTTCTTGGGGAAAGGGATCGGCAAAATCAAGGCCGATTTCCCCGATGACAACCACTTTTTTTTCATTAGCAAGCTGATTGATAATGGCTATTTGTTTTTTAATGGTTAATTTGTCCGCCGGGCTTACTTGATGGGGATAGATGCCTGCTCCGGCCCAGACAAGGGAGTGTTTTTGGGCGATAGAAAGAGACTTTTTTGAGCTTACCGGACCGGTTCCCATACTGATTATTGCTTTTAATCCACCCGAAGTGGCTTTTTCTAGTGTTTGGGAGATTTTGCCTTTGAAGATGGGGTGGTCAAGGTGACAATGAGTGTCGATCATGAGTTTAGTTAAAGTCTGGGGAAAATTGGTCTTTTGGGCGGCCTTACCGGCTGTCCGGGAACAAATACAGTTTCAATTTTTTCTGCTGTTTTGGGCATAAAGGGCTGGATATTATAAGCCACTTGTTGGATTTCTTTGATGCCTTTGGTAAGAGTCTTTTTTGCTTGGCCAGGGGATTGTTGCCATGGTTTTTTATCATTCACAAACACATTGCATCGGTCTATTTTTTCCTGCCAAATGTAGGTCAAGGCTTTGGTGAAATCAAACTTTTTTATAGCGGAGGCGACTTTTGGATAAGCCTTTACTGTTTGTTTAGGAGAGGTGAGCGAGAGTTTGGCACTTAATTTAGCGACGCGAGAGATTAAATTGCCTAGATTGTTGGCCAGGTCAGCATTGTATTTTTCCCGAAATCTTTCCAGGCTAATGCTAGTGTCATTTTGAGCCGGGAAGGAAGAGGCAATTAAATATCGACTGGCGTCTACGCCAAATTCTTTTAATAGATTTTGAGGAGAAATGACATTTCCTAAAGATTTGCTCATTTTTTGTCCTTCCATAGTAAAAAAACTATGGGCAAACACTTGCTTTGGCAAGGGTAGATTGGCAGAAATTAACATTGCCGGCCAGATAACGGCATGGAACCAGAGTATTTCTTTGCCAATCAAGTGAACATCAGCTGGCCAAAAATTATTTTTGTTTGGCAAAAATTGTGTGGCGGAATAATAATTAATCAAGGCGTCGAACCAAACATAAACAGTATGGGATTTATCCCAAGGAAAGGTAACGCCCCATTTAACTTTTTCGCGGGAGATGGAAATATCATCTACCCCTTCTTTTAGCTTAGTTAAGATCTCTTTTCGTTTTCCTTCTGGGAAAATATAGTTTGTTTTATTGTCTTCTATTAGCTTAATAAGCTGAGGAGTGTATTTTGAAAGGCGGAAAAAATAGTTATTTTCTGTATGTTGAATAATTTTTCTCCCCGGGTGCAAGGGACAGTAGTTATTAACCAGATCTTTTTCAGTTAAGAATTTTTCACAATCCAAGCAGTAAAGGCCTTTATATTCGCCTTTATATATGTCTTTTTTATGATAAATGCTTTTTAACACTGTTTGTACAACTTGGACATGGCGTGAGTCGGTGGTGCGGATAAAAAAATCGTTGCTGATGTTTAATTTTTTCCAAGTTTTTTGATAACGCAGGGAGACCTTATTACAAAACTTTTGGGGGGATAACTTTTTTTTTCTGGCCGCCTGAGCCACCTTAGCGCCATGTTCATCGGTACCGGTTAAAAAGAAAACAGACTTACCTGTTTGCCGGTGATAGCGAGCAATAACGTCGGCAATAACAGTGGTACAGGTGTGCCCTATGTGAGGCGTATCGTTTACATAGTATATAGGAGTAGTAACATAAAACCTTTTTTTCATTGCTTTTGGTTTAATAAAAGAAATGGCTATTTCTTTTTCATTTTAGCACCAGATGTTTTTTTTACTGGCGCCTTTTTAGAGGGGGAAGAAGAAATTTTCTTTTTTGACTTAGCCTGACTTTGATTTAGTTGTTTTGTTAGTCGGCTTTTCATCCTGGCGGCTTTATTTTTGTGAAAAATATTTTTCTTAACCGCTCTATCAATAAGACTGATTGCTGTCTTTAATGTTTTTGTAGTCGGATGTTTAGAAAATGATTTTATTCCTTCCTTTATCTGTTTTTTTCTTTTCTTGTTTCGCAGGGCCCGTTTTTTACTTTGTCTGAGGGCTTTTTTTGCAGATTTAGTGATTGGCATGATTATTTTAACAAAAAAATAAAGATTATGTTTTTACCTAAGTTATATTGTATCAATCTCTTGTGGCTGATTCAAGGGCGTGCTATATTCACTGCAGAATGTCTTCTTTCAAATTGAATTATTTTTTAAGGCGACAGAGGTCAATAACCTCCGCGGCTTTTGTGCTACTGATCGCTTTTGCCGCCTCTATGTTGTTGGGGTTATTGAGAGATCGTCTTTTGTATGCTCGTTTTTATTCTTGCTGTACCTCTCAACTGGATGTTTATAATGCTGCCTTTCGGGTTCCTGACCTTTTTTTCCGATTTTTGGTAACCGGAGCTTTGTCGGCGGCTTTTATTCCGGTTTTTATTGAACATTGGGTCAAAAGCAGAAGAGAGGCTTATCAGCTGGCATCAGCATCGATTATAGTGATGAGCGGAGTGTTTTTGGTTTTGGGAATGGTGGTTTTTAGCTTTGCCTACTCTATTTCTCGCCTAATTGCCCCCGGCTTTTCTTCTACCCAAGTTATGTTGATGGGTAATCTGGTGCGGTGGATGATTTTTGCTCAAGGATTTTTTCTGTTGAGTAATTTTGTTTCTGCAATGTTGCAAGCGCAAAAAAGATTTTTGCTCCCTGCCCTCTCACCTATTGTTTATAATCTTTCTATTATTGGCGGTATCGTTTTTGGAGCGGATAAGGTGGGTATTTTTGGACCGGTCTTAGGGGTGATGGTGGGCGCTTTTTTGCATTTTTTAATTCAATTTCCCGCTCTGTTTTATTTAGGCTTTGAGTTTTCTCTACCGACAAGAGCGGTTTTTGGTGGGGTGAAAAAAATCTTTCGGTTAATGATTCCTCGGGTTTTTACATTGGGACTAGAAGAGCTTGAATCAGCAATTTCTGTTTTTCTGGCTAGTTTTTTACCCTCAGGAAGCCTTTCTCTCTTGTATCTTTCTCAACATCTTTATATGATCCCTGTCCGTCTTTTTGGTATTACTTTGGGGCAGGCCATGTTCCCTTCGTTTTCTAAGCTTTGGGTGAAAAACAAGAAGGCAGTGTTTAAAAAAAAGTTGATAATTTTATTTCATCGAGTTTTTTATTTGACCTCTTTTGTTACTACGGTTATGCTGGTTTTAAGAGTGCCGATTGTGAGATTGTTTTTTGGCAGTCGTCAATTTCCTTGGTCGGCAACATTGACTACTAGCAGATTGTTGATATTTCTTTCTCCAGCTATTTTAGCTCAAGCAGGTATTCAGATTTTGGCGCGCGCTTTTTATTCTCTCCAAGATACTAAAACCACTTTTGTAGTAGCATTTTTTGCACTTTTGTTAAATGTTGCCGTTAGTTTTGCGGGTATTTATTGGCTTGGCTGGGGAGTTTATTCCCTAGTAATCGCGATTTCTGTGGCGACTGTTTTTCAGCTTATTACCCTTTTTATTGTTTTGATGGCCAGAATAAATCATTTTGATCACGAAGTGAGAATGAATTTTGATTTTTTTTCCAGACTAATAACGATTAATATTTTTACCGGTTTTGCCGGATGGGCCCTAATGAGAGCCCTTGATATTTGGGCTTTTGATACTTCCAGGGTAATTGGACTGTTTTTACTTACCGGAACTAGTTTTGTCGGTTCACTGATAACTTTTATTATTCTTTCTTGGTTTTTCCGAGTTCCCTTTTTAATTGATGTTTTTGCGGTTATCCTGCCACGGTTTGAACCTGTTTTTAGGCGTTGGCGAGAAAGGGATTAATTTTTTGACAACTTTAGGTGAGTCTAATATACTGGTTTTAGGTTCGATATATGAAAAAAAAAGGAATCTCTCTTTTATCAGAAAAACCGTTGCAAGCGACTGCCTGGGGGCGCCTTGTTAGCTGGTTAACCAGCTCAGGCAGAGGAGTATTGGTTTTTGTGGAGTTGGCGGTCTTGCTTGCTTTTATTTCTCGTTTTTGGCTAGATACCAAAAACAATGATTTGGGAGAAGTGATCAGGCAAAAACAAGTCATATTAGAAAGCTCCGTTCAATTTGAAAAAGATTTTATAGGGTTACAAAACAGGATAAATTTAGCGGCTGGCTATGTTGATAGTCGTCCTTTCGGGTTGGAAAAAGCGATTGATGTGGTGAGACAAAATTTACCGCCCGATGTGGCTTTGGCTAGCTTTAATCTTCTTGCCGACAAAAAAGGCTTAAGAGCGAGTGTTAATCTGGAGGTGCTGTCAGAAGAAAGTTTGGCGATTTTTATCAATAAACTAACTCGTGATAAGCGGGTTGCCGGAGTACAAGTAGGGAAGATAGAGAGGGGCAAGCTTAGTAAGGGAACAGACATTAATTTGACGATTGATTTTGCTGATTTATCAAAACAATGACCAAGCGTAAAAAAGGCCAAAGGAGGAAATATCTGTCTTATTTTAACTGGAGCAGAATAAGGCTTGCTCTTAAAAAAAGATCAGACACCCTGACGGGGGGGATTTCAGAGATGTTTGTTAATAATCAGCTGTGGCCGTATCTTGAGGCGGTAATGACACTTTCCGCAATTGGCCTTTTGGCCTTTTTTGCCATAAAACCAACCGCTTTTGCTATTAGCTCTTTATTAGGACAGATAAAGGGTCGAGAAAAAGTTTCTGTTGAAATGACCAATAAGGTAAAAAATCTTGTTACTGCTCAAAACAACTATTTTAAGGCAGAGAAAAAAATAACTCTATTAGACGAATTTTACCCGGAGAGAGAAGATCTTGCTCAAGGATCAGCCCAGATTTTGGGCTTGGCCCTTTCTCGGTCATTGACGGTAACTAATCTTAGTTTTCAGCCGATTAACTTTTTGGATAAAGATAAAAATTACGACAGGGTAAAGTTTTCTTTGACTGCCAAGGGGTCTTTTCCTGACGTTATTCTGTTTTTATCTTCCCTTGATCGGGTTTATCGGGCGGTTAAAATTACCTCTTATTCGTTAAAGCCGGAAAAAACCGAAAAGAAAAAAATTAATCCAAGGATAATTGTTATTAATTTGCAAGGAGAATTTGGGTTTTTTGTTCCGACTCAGCCTAAAACCAAAGCTAAACCATGAATTTAGAAAAGCAAGAATTCATCCGTCATCGTCGGAAGTTTTTAAGAAATATAATTTTTTTGTTAGTGGGAGTGGTAGTGATAGTGTTTACTTGGCTGACAGTCCAAAGCTATCATCGTCTTCTTGGTGAAGATGAGATAAAGCAAACGAAAAGCTTGTTGACAAAAATCAATCCTCAACTAAAGCTAGAGGCAATAAATAAATTGGAAAATATGGAGGAATTTTCTATCGATGACATTGATCGTCAATTGGCGGAACAAGCTTTGTCATTATCCATAGAGAATCAAAGCGAGGTATCTTCGTCAACTAAATCAGCCAGTGCTACCGCTAGTGGGGAGGCTAGCCTTTAATGAAAAATAATAGCCAGGGACATAAAAAGCAGAAACTTGGCAATTTTACCAGGATATTGGGTTTATTTAAGGTGGGAAGAAAGAGTCAGATTCCTGTCCCTCTGGGAATGTTTTTGTTGATTGTTCTGGCGGTTTTGCTAGTGACTGTTAGAAAGAAAGGAATTTTATTTTCTAGGGCTAATCTGGGGGCGACGCCAAAAAATGTCAAAATTAGTAATATTACCGACCGTTCATTTATTGTTTCTTGGACAACTTCAGATTTGTCTGCAGGAATGGTGAGGCTAAATATTGATGGCAATGAGATGATTTTTCGTGATGTTCGTGATCAGCCGACTGGCTCTTTAAAAAAGTTTTCCACCCATTATATCGTTCTCGATAAAAAAATTAGCCCTAATCGGCAATATGAATTTGTGATTGTTTCCGGAAACAGTAGCTTTAGGGATGACTTGTACAGAGTGAAAACTGCCCAAATGATTAGTGGCGCCTTGCCGAAGGCTAATTTAGCTTTCGGTCAGGTTAAAACAAGAGAGGGACCTCTTTTTAGCGGCGGCATTGTTTATCTGGATGTTCCCGGTTTTTCTTTACTATCGTCATTAACTTCATCTCAGGGAAACTGGATAATCCCTTTAAGCGTTGCCTTTGACCAATCGCTTAGCCGCTTGGCAGATTTTTCCGGGGGAACGACAGAGGAGAAGATTAATGTTGAAGGAGGAAAAGCGGGGGTGGCAACAGCGGTTAACTTTGTCAGTAATAACAAGCCGGTTCCCGTTATTGCCTTAGGCCAGAACTATGATTTTCGCAATTCCAACAGTCAGAAGGCCAACAATACCGGCGATACACCTGTCTCTCAAGGAGGGTCTTTTGGTACGGCTCTAGAAGTTACCCCTGTTCCGGTTGAGTTTAAAGTGAGCAATCCTCTTAATGGGGAAACAGTTAGCACTCCTAGGCCCCAAATTTTTGGCGTTGGTCCTGTTGGTGGTCAAGTAAAGATAATGGTTGAGTCTGAGAAAGTTTTTAAATCTGATATCAAGATAGGTGGGGAGCAAAAGTGGAGCTGGACCGTTCCGGATAATTTATCTCCGGGGGAGCATACTCTGACGGCTAACTATATCTCTCCGGAGGGAAAACAAAAAACAATTATTAAAAAATTTACAGTTTTAGCCGCTGAAGGAGGCACTGGTCCGGCATTTACCGCTTCAAGTTCGGCAACCCCTTCTCCGTCACCCATACCTTCACCGACCTTAGCGCCCACTGTTACCCCCGTTCTTAGCCCGACTCCGACAATGGTGATTAGAGAAACGATGCCCTCCACTGGCTCCGGGGTACCGTCTACCGGGTTTGTTATTTCTCAGGTATTTTTGTTGGCGACAAGTATGATTTTCTTATTAATGTCTTCTTTATTTTTCTATATTTTTAAATCAGATGAGAACTAAGCTAGGTTTATTGAAAGAATTATTTTTGTCAATGCGTCCCTTGCAGTGGGCTAAAAATATGGCTGTTTTTTCCCCGGTAATTTTTGCCGGATATTTATTTAATGCGACGGCTTTCCGCTTGAGTTTTTTGGCCTTCTTGTCTTTTTGCGCTATTTCTTCCGCTTCTTATATTTTTAATGATCTTATAGATGCCCCCCTTGATAGATTGCACCCGCTTAAAAAAAATCGCCCCATTGCCAGAAAAGCTGTTTCTCCGAGAGTGGCGATAACATTTATTATCTTATTATTTTTTGCCGGCCTTGATATTGCTTTTTCTATCAATCTCGCTTTTTCTGTTTTGATTATTTTTTTCTTTACCCTTCATATTGTCTATTCTTTGCTTTTGAAAAAGACTGCCCTTTGGGATATTTTGGCTATTGCTCTCTCATTTATCTTAAGAGCGTTTGGTGGTGAAGTGGCCAGTGGCTATCATCTGCCTGTTTGGCTGATGTTTGCGGTAGTTTTCCTTTCTTTGTTTATTGCCAGTGGCAAAAGGAGGAGTGAGGCGGTTTTGGAAGGAAGAAAGACCAGGCCGGCGCTTAAAGATTATCGGGTTACTCTGCTCGATTTTTATCTTTCAATTTTTGCTGTTGCCACTCTAATTTCCTATTCCCTTTTTACATATTTGGCCGGACCCCAAGCCTTTACCAGAAATTATATTAAAAGCTTATTTGGTTTTCGTTCTTATCTTCTTGTGGACAGGAAATGGCTTATGTTGACTGTTTTCCCGGTTATTTTTGGCATTATGAAATATGCCCAGATTGTTTTTCATCAGCGGATTAAAGGAGAACAGCCAGAAAAACTGCTAATTTCTAATTTTTCCCTTCTGCTCAATATTATTGCTTGGGGAGCGATGATCATTTTTATTATTTATGCTTAAGGGTAAACAAAAACATCTTTTTCTTTTGCTAACAATTTTTATTTTTGGTTTTTTCTTGAGAGTGGTTGGCATTAACTGGGGAGGGGGTTGGTATTTTCATCCGGATGAAAACAATATGGCCCGGGCGGTGGCTAGTTTCAATTTTCCTGATCTTCATCCCCATTTCTATGCCTATGGTCAATTTCCTTTATTTTTGGCTTATTTTTCTCAACTAGCCGTTTCAGGAAGCAGAACAGTTAGTTTTTCTCAGGCAATTTTTTGGCTTCGCCTTTGGTCGGCATTGTTTTCCGGCGCTGTTTTGATAGTGGGATATTTTCTGGCAAGGCTTCTTTTTAAAGAAAAAAGGTCTTTATTCATCTATCCTTTATTGCTGGCATTTACTCCTGGCCTGATTCAATCAGCTCATTTTGGAACCACGGAATCTATTCTGACTTTTGTTTTTCTTGCTCTGGCCTATTTGTCATCTCGAATGATTTTGGATAAAAAATTGGTTTGGAAGCGAATCTTTTTAATGAGTTTTTTGCTAGGAATTGGCCTTGCCAGTAAGGCAATCTCATTTTTGTTTTTTATCCCCCTTGGTTTTGTTTTTTTGCTTAAAATTTTTGGCGAAACTCAAAAAAAGCAGTGGTTTTTTGCCGGAATTATTTTGCTAGCCTTGTCCATTGTAGTTTTTTTCTTGTTTTCCCCATTTTATTTTTTAAATTATACTGAAGCTTTAAAAACGATAAGGTACGAGTCTAGAGTGGCTTCTGGTAAATCATCTGTTTTTTATACGCGCCAGTTTATAAACACAAAACCATTTATTTTTCAGTTAACAAGAATTTTTCCTTGGACATTAGGGCTATCAATGTTTCTTTTTTTGCTTGCCGGCGTTTTTGGCTATGGCTTGTCTCGGCTCAGATCTTATCTTGCTTGTCTATCCCGGGACAGGCGGCCTACTAACGGCCGAATGTTAGTCACCAGCCTTTTTGCCAAAATAAGGCTTTTTAGAAGCAAAACGGACAACCCTTGGTTGGTAATTCATTTGTTTTGGCTACCTTGGTTTTTGTTTCATGGTTTTCTTTTTGCCAAATGGACTCGGCTTATGACCCCGATTCTGCCGTTTTTGGTTTTATTTGTTGCCTGGTTTTTTCATCGACTCCAAGTCAGGTTTTCCAAACAAATATTTTTATCTATCATTATTTATTTTTATCTGTTTTTACTACTTGTCCCCGGACTTCTTTTTTTTAAACTTTACCGGCAGGCGGATGTTCGTCTTCAGGCGACTGATTGGATGAGTAAAAGTTTGCCCCACCAGTCGTTAATTTTGTCTGAAACGGGTAATGTGGTAAATCTGCCTTTGTTTGGCGGTGGCAATTTTAAGGTAAGCCACTTTAATTTCTATTACCTTGATGAAAGGACGATAAACTCAAAAAAGCTGAATAAACTGCTTGCAGAAAATAATTACTTTCTTTCCGGATCGCGCCGAGTTTTTGCCAATCATTTGCGCCTAAAAAGCGAGTTTCCCAAAACAGCCCAGTTTTATCAAAAACTTTTTTCGGGTGGATTAGACTTTGTTCCCCTAAAGCAGTTCAAGACTTTTAATGGTTGGGAGGAGGTCTTGCTTGGCTCTGATTTGACCAGCGAAGAAACCTGGACGGTTTTTGATCATCCAACAATTAGAATTTATCAAAAAGCGCAAAGCAGATGAAAAAAACACTTCTTTTGTTTTTGATTGTTGCCTTTTCTTTTATATTAAGAGCGGATGGTTTTAATTGGGATCAAGGACAGCACCTTCATCCCGATGAACGGTTTTTGACAATGGTGGGGACACAAATTCATTGGCCAGATAGTGTTGGTGAGTATTTTGATACGAACAAATCTCCCTTAAGTCCATACAACAATAATTACGATTTTTTTGTTTATGGCACTTTCCCTTTATTTTTGACTAAGGCAGTGGCGGGAATGATCGGATTTGGTAACTATGGGCATTTTAATTTAGTCGGCCGCCTCCTTTCTGCTATTTTTGACACGGGGGTGGTGATTTTACTCTGGTTTATTTCCGGAGGAGTTTTGGCAAGCTTGGTTTATGCTCTTATGGTTTTGCCAATCCAGCTGTCTCATTTTTTTGCTGTGGATACTTTTCTAAATTTTTTTTTGGTATTAACTTTTTATTCAGCTTTTACTTGGCCGGCAATAGCAACAGGCTTTTTTTTGGGCCTGGCCTTGTCCTGTAAAATCTCTGCTATTTTATTTTTGCCGATAGTGGGCCTGCTTTTTCTTTTTCGTTTTAGGCTTAGGCCTCAAAAGCTTTTCATTAATGCCGGCTTTTTACTTCTAGCTACCTTTATTTCTTTTCGCATTTTTAATCCCTATGCTTTTAGGGGGCTTTTAGTACCTAATCCTCAGTTTATTAAAAGCATAAAAACTCTTCAGTCTTTTAACAATCCAGCGGCTAATTTTCCTCCTGCGGTACAGTGGATAAAAACCAAGCCGATTATTTTTCCGGCGCTAAATTTGTTTTTTTGGGGTCTTGGTGCTCCCCTGGGAATACTGGTGGTCATGTCACTTGCTTGGTTGTTGATTAAGCAAGTGACAATTTTTAAAAAAGGTCTGTTTTCTAAAAAAGAGAGATTATATACTGTGGCTTTATTTTGGGTATTTTTTCTTTTTTTGTTCCAGGGAGTCCAATTTGTTAAAACGATGCGCTATTTTTTGCCGATTTATCCGTTTCTGGCCTTGATTACGGCCAAGTTTTTACAGAAATCATTTATCAACAGGTGGTTTGCCTACAAGAAATTACGGTTGGTGATTTTTGTTCCTTTATTTCTTTATCCGCTAGCTTTTACTTCTATTTACCGACGTTCTCATAGTCGGGTTACTGCCTCAAGGTGGATTTATGAAAATATTCCTTCGGGGTCAGTTATTTCCTGTGAACATTGGGATGACTGTTTGCCTTTGCCGGTTAGGAACAAAAATAGCCTGATTTATCAGACAGAATTAATGCCTCTTTATAATAAGGACAACCAGGAAAAGTGGCGGCGGGTTAATCAACAGCTTGAAAGAATCGACTATTTGATTATTTCTTCTAACCGTCTTTCCGGATCGATCCCCAAAGTACCGGAAAAATATCCCCAGACTGCTGCCTATTATCAACGCTTGTTTTCCGGCCAATTGGGATTTAAAAAAGTGGCCGAGTTTACTTCTTACCCGAGCCTTGGTGTATTTGGCTACCGTTGGACAATTAAAGATGATGGGGCGGAAGAGGCCTTTACGGTTTTTGATCACCCAAAGGTGGTGATTTTTCAAAAAGAAAAAAAAGTAGCTCCCCAAAGGGATTTTTGAATTCTGAAAGCTGGCCGTTGGGGAAATATTTTTTTAGAGTGGGAATTTCCTTTTTTCTTTCGGGTAAAATTATAAAAAACTCACGACCCGGCGGTTGGGATTTTGTGTTTCGCTTCAACTTGGGTATTACTGTCTCCACCGGCCCGAAAACATCCATTCCTTTCTTTTTAGTAAGGAATTCTAGGGTTGGTATGGCTTTGTAATACATATAATTATTACCGACAAAAAAGATTGTAAAATTTCCTTGTTTTTGCGACAAATATCTCCCGGCATAAGTGGCAATCTGGGTGTTTTTATCGTATTTAAACGCCTCCCTTGTTTCATTGTCCCAATAAGCGGTTAGGCCCTCAGATAACATTATAAAAATAATTAATAAAATTAATATTTGCCAATGATTTTTTTTGCTTTTTTTCAGAAAATAAGAAATTTTTTCCATTCCTACTCCCACAAACACAGCTATGACGGGGAAAATAATTACATATCTGCTGGCGGTGGGGGAGTCAGTAGTTAAAACTCCCGCCAAGAATACTCCTATTAGAAAATATAAGAGAATAAATAAATACTGATAATTTTTTTTAAGAGAAAGAAGAGAAAGTAGAATTCCCAGAGAAAATAGGATAATCGTGCTTTTTTCTAGGTACGGGGTTTTAAAAACCCAAAAATGCGCTCCCGGCTTAACGGGTATCCAAAAGACTGAGTAGCTGTTTTTAATTTGAGTTATGAATATTTTATATATAGGGGCCGAATGTTTTTGTTGTTCCAACCATCCTGATTGAAAAATTCCTACAATATTTATCCTTGCCCAGTAGTTTTCTGGATGTAGCCAATAATAATGTATCATTGGCCCGTAAATTAAAATGAACCCGAAGGCCAAAAAACACAGATAACGAAGGGTTGCCTGGATATTCCTTTTTTTATAGGCCCACAACAAGAACATCAAAATTAGTAGTAGAATAGGGATTAATCTAGCCCCAGGATAAACATATTGAGAAATTCCCACGGTAATTCCTGATAAAAACTGAGAGAATAATGACTCTTGCAAAAAGAAATATATTGCCAAAGGGGCAAAAAAACTAACCCAGGCAACTTCTGTGCCTGCCCTTGAGATAACAAGGTGAAAAAAAGAAACAGAAAGAAAAAAGGCGGCATAAAGAGCCACTTTTTGGCTAAAAAGCTTCTTGGTCATCAGGTAGGTGGCAGGGATGGCCAGAATCCCTCCAGTGGCGGAGAAAAGGCGGTTGGCCAAAAGGCGATTATTAAATATTTTTAAGAACAAACCGAAAGAATAAAAAAGTAAATTTGTATGCCCATACCAGCCTGTAGCAAAAAGCGGCTGTTTTCCTTCCCACATTTTTATTCCCTCAAGGGCAAATCTGGAAGCATCTCCACCAACTCGAAAAGGCAGGTTGCTTAATCCTATTAAACGCAATACGGCGGCCAGAAGAATAATGAGGCTGATAAGAAAGGGGGATTTTTTTGTGATAATCTTTTGCATGATTATTGGTATATGTATAAAAAACCCATGATTTAACGGTCGGATGTTTGTGTTTCGCCCTTGCTTCATACTACGTATGTTTATTGATATCGCTTCACCCCTGATTTTGTCATCGGGGTTTTACTTTCTGAAAATAAAAACCTCTAATGATAATTTTTGAGCAGTTTAAAATTTATGATTTTTTTATGTTATGTTTTGCTGCTTCTTTTAAACAAGTATGAGGGAGGGTAGGCATAGTGAGCTGGCCGTCCTTTTCAATAAAATAAATTTTAGTTTTTTTTGCTTTGTTTTTAAGATGCTTAACAATCCAGGGGTCATCTTCAAAAAAATGATCTATTTTTAGCTTTTTTATCATCTTTTCTTTGAATAAGTGGGGCTGTTGGTTGTCTTGGTTGATAAATATTCCTTTAAAAGTTTTTTCCAGAGAGTGCTTTTTAAGCCAAGCATTAGTTCTTTGTTTTAAGAAACTATATCTTCCGGAAATAATATAAATTTTAATGTTTTTTTTCTCAGAGATATTTTTTATTACTTGAAGGTTTTTTTTCATGGGTGGACGGAGAAACCAGTGATGGCTTTTCCTCCTGAGCCATGCTTCTGTTTTAAAATTAGGGAAGCGGTAGTTCGTTTTGGAGTGGGAATGAGATCTAACTAACCACTCAAGTAAATTTTTTGGAACAAAGAACGGCTTACCGACAATGACCCCGTCCATATCAAACCCAATCCTGATTTTTTTAGAGTCACTTTGGTTTTTTACTAACATTAATAAGGATTATAACAAAGAAAAAATAAAACATCTGCTTGTTTTGAGGACGGAAGGTGTAATAAAATTTGCCTATATGCTTGGGATGATAAAAAGTATTTTATTTTGGCAACCGACTGATTTTGGCACCAACAGCTTGCTGTTTTTTTTCTCTCATTGGTTTTCTTGGCTGGTAATTTTTGGATTGAGCGGGTGGTGGCTTTGGAAAAGGAGATATGGCCGTATTATTTCGTTCTGGATTTTACTAATTACATCAGTAATTTTGGAAATTTTCGTTAAGCATTTTTCTCCTTGGTGGCGCCCATTTTTATCTACCGGTCATACTCCTCCCGGATGGGTGAGTAGTTATTCCCAAGGAAGCTTCCCCTCTGGACACGCGATTCGTGCGGTGATTATTTTATTTTATGCTTGGAAGATTGATCATCGTCTTTTTTGGATCTTATTGCCCGGGATGATATTGGTTAATCTGGGAAGAATTCTTTTTGCTCTTCATTATCCGGTTGATATAATTGGAGGGGTGGCTCTAGGATTAATAATGATTTGGGGGTGGGAAAAACTTCCAAAAAATCTTAAGTTTTAAATTCATGCTTTCTGACCTTCTTTTTGTTTT
>CAZHZZ010000002.1:20207-21630 GCA_964537585.1 uncultured Gammaproteobacteria bacterium
AAAACGATCCATGAATTTCCTTCCTATTCATTTGTAGTTGCCGATCTTCATGGTCACCTTAATGATCTACCCACTGTTTTGTTATTTCTTGCCTCTCTATTGTCCTTAGGAATTATTGTTTTGGCAAAAAAGCGTCAAGGTAAAGAAATTGGTGGTCGGTTGTTATTCTTAGCTTTCTTGTTGGCGATAATGTATATGACTAACTCTTGGGATTTTTTTATTTATGGAGTTCTGTTTGCGATTTATATAAGCCTTTTATTGTTTTTTACTCGACGACCGTCTTGTCTTGGGCAGTGGCTGGTTTTGTTTAAAAAGATTTTTGTTTATGGGATTTTGGTTTTTTTGCTAGCCCTTGTTTTTTCTCTTCCTTTTTCAGTTTCTTTCCAGCCGATGACTCAGGGGATTGCTTTTGTTAATGCTCGTACTTTGTGGTGGCAGTTTTTTGTTCTCTGGGGTTTTTTTTGGTTTTTGGCCGCCAGTTTTTGGGTTTTTATTTGGTATTTGTTTCGACGGTTAAAAAAGGAGCCTTCCCTTAGCGATCTTTTTGTTATTGCTCTGACTATTTGGGCAACGGCTTTGATTGCTCTTCCGGAAATTATTTATGTTAAAGATATTTACGTTGCCGCTTATCATCGGGCCAATACAATGTTCAAATTAGTTTATCAATCTTTTGTGATGTACTCCTTGGCTTCGGGTTATATTTTTTTTAGAATTTCAAAGACTTTGGTTCGAGGCAGTCGATTGGTGGTAGTTATTTTTTCCCTTTTGTTTTTACTGGGATTTTCTGCCCAGATGATTTATCCTTACTTTGCTATCAAGGGATACTATGGACGGATTACGCCTCGGCACTACCAAGGCTTATACGGAATGGATTTTTTGAAAAAACGTTATCCGAGCGACTATCAAGGGGTTTTATGGTTGAACAAAAATATCAATGGTCAGCCGGTGGTTTTAGAGGCGGCGGGCGATAGTTATACTTTTTACAATCGGGTTTCCGCTATGACCGGTTTGCCGACGGTGGAAGGATGGATTGTTCATGAATGGCTGTGGCGAGGTGGTTATAAAACTCCTTCGGAACGACAAAAAGAGGTGAGAATGATATTTGAAGGCAAAGATGATGAAATAGCCAGATATCTTCTTAAGAAATATCGGGTGAAATATGTTTTTATTGGCGATCTGGAGCGTAAAAAATACCCTCAAATAAAAGAGGCAAGGTTTAAAAAGTGGGGCAAGCCGGTTTTTGCCTCTGGTAGCACCAGAATTTACCTCTTGGACTGATTTAGGATGCTGATGAAAAACCTTTTTTAAACGGAGGCAGGGGGAGCCGGTCATTCAGGGCTTGCTGTTAGTCAGGCTAATGAAGTGGCGACAGAAAATAAACAATGGTCTTTTTGCTTCGATGTCTCGAGACATCGAAGCAAAG
>CAZHZZ010000002.1:21730-29618 GCA_964537585.1 uncultured Gammaproteobacteria bacterium
GGCAAACAGCGACAGGAGATGGTAGTAATATATTTTGGACAAGGATCTTTTTAATCAGGGCTATTTAAGGCTATATGATTCAGGCTTTGGATTTTAAAACTCCGAGCTTTTGCGGTTAGAAAAAGTGGTTTTTTGCAGGTATCCGGCTTGGGGAGATAAAAAAAATCTTCTACTGGATTAAGTGGGCGTTTTAAAGGTGGCGATGGCTTGCTACAATTGGAGGTGGGAAATATAAATGGAGCCAAAAATCAAATAAAGGCAGACAGCTTGCTTAAAGATTTGAATGTGGCTCAACAAAAAGCAGTTGCTTGGCAAGGCGGGCCGCTTTTGATTTTAGCGGGGGCGGGCAGTGGCAAGACTAGGACATTGGCCCATCGAGCGGCTTGGCTGGTTGCCTCCGGAAAAGCGCAACCCTCTCAGCTACTTCTTTTAACTTTTACCAACAAGGCTGCCGAAGAGATGAGGGGGAGACTTCTAAATCTCTTAGGACAGGAAACCGGGGTTAAGGGATTATTTGCCGGCACTTTCCATTCTTTCTGCGCTTATATTTTGCGCCGTGATGGAGAAAAAGCGGGAATTAATAGAGACTTTATCATCTATGATGATGCTGACCAAGTAAAGTTAATAAAGAAAGCTATTGGTAAATTGGGACTATCAGACAAAACCTTTAAGCCTCGGCCGGTCAAATCGATAGTTAATTCTGCCAAAAATAGCCTCATTGACCCCGAGGAATTTTTGGCCTCGTCTTCCGGTCAATTTTATCGCCAGGTAGCTCATGTTTATGATCTTTACCAAAAGCAGTTGACTGAAGCCCGGGCCCTAGATTTTAATGACTTGCTTTTAAAGTCGGTGAAGCTTTTTCAGACCAATGATGAAGTGTTGGCGAAATATCAAAGCCGATATCCGTACCTACTGATAGATGAGTATCAGGACACCAATGAAGCCCAATATCGATTGACCAAGCTTTTGGCGGCCAAACATAAGAATTTGACGGTGGTTGGCGATGCTTCTCAGGCAATTTATAGTTGGCGAGGAGCTAATTACAGAAACATTATAAGCTTAAAGAGTGATTTTTCCGATCTAAAAACGATCAATATGGAGAGAAATTATCGCTCTAGTCAAAACATTCTTGATACCGCCTTTGCGGTAATTTCTAAAAATAAAACTCATCCTATTTTGCAGTTGTTTACTAAAAATTCTCAAGGGGACAAGGTGTCGGTTTATCAAGCTTTTTCCGAGTCTGATGAAGCTGGCTTTGTAGCCGATGAGATAAAGAGATTGGTTAATTTCAAAAACCTGGACCCGACCAAAATAGCGGTTTTATACCGCACTAATGCTCAGTCACGCGCTCTTGAGGAAGTATTTTTGCGAAGAGGAATTTCTTATGTATTGATTGGGGGGACAAAGTTTTATGAGAGGGCGGAAGTAAAGGATGTTTTATCGCTGGTGCGAGTGGCCTATAATGCAAACGATCAATTGGGCTGGGAGAGGATTGAGAAAAACTTTGGCAAGAGAAGAAAAGCCAAGATTAGACAGTTTCTTGACGATCATAAGTTAACCGGGTGGCCACCTTTAAAGATTTTGGAAAACATAATTAAGGCTAGCGGCTATCTTGATAAGTATGATTCAGATAGTGAAGATGACACCCGGTGTTTGGAAAACATTGAGGAATTAAAGTCAGTGGCTAGTCAGTTTACTGATTTGAGTAGTTTTTTGGAAAATGTAGCTTTGGTTCAACAGGAGTATTCGCTCCAAGAAAAAGAAAAAAGAAAATTTCTAAACCGGTCGGTTAGGTTGATGACGATTCATGCCAGCAAGGGGTTGGAGTTTGGGGCGGTTTTTCTAGTGGGACTGGAAGAAGGGTTGTTGCCTCATTCTCAAAATATTGACGAAACAGAGAAGTTAGAGGAAGAGCGCCGTCTTTGTTATGTGGGGATAACCAGGGCCCAGCGGTATCTTTACTTAACTTTTTGTTCCCAGCGTCTTTATTTTGGTCGGGTGAATCGCAATCCTCCCTCTCGTTTCTTGCTCGATATTCCTAAAAATCTTTTATCAGGTAATTTTTCTCGTCCGAATGATGATTGGGAAAATCTGGATGATGATGATTGGCTTGATGATGTAATATAATAATGAAATGGAGGCAAAAATAAAACAAATTTTATGATTATTCGTAAGGTTTTACCGGAAGAAAGAAAGGCTTATGACGGTTTAGTTAACCATCCGATGCAAAGTTGGGGATGGGGAGAATTTAAAAAGGGTTTTGGGGCCAGAGTTGAGAGGGTGGCAGAGTTTGAAAATGGAGAAATGAAAAAAGCTTGGCAGGTTTTTTTTCATCGCTTGCCGGGGCTTGATTATACTGTTGGCTATTTTCCCAAGGGACCGAGGATGAATAAAAAAATGGTGGCGGCAGTGGCCGATTTGGCCAGGGAAAACAAGGCGATTTTTGTTAAGTTTGAGCCAGACCAACCGGCCCTGGAGTGGAACAATAAAAAAGGAAGCATCGGTTCTCGACTGACAGTGGGAAAAACAGCAAGACCGGAGCGGCTGGGGTTAAGGTTAGCCAAAAGACCTCTTTTTACCCCGTACAGCTTTGTTATGGATTTGACAAAAACAGAAGAGCAACTTTTAGAAAACATGCATCCTAAAACCCGTTACAATATTCGTCTGGCGGAAAAAAAGGGAGTGATAGTGGAAGAAGCCAACTCTAAAGAGGCCTTGAATGTTTTTCTAAAGCTTCTTTTTTCCGACACAATCAGGCGCCAAGGTTTCTATATGCATAATCCGGATTATTTTCGTAAAATGTGGCAGCAGCTGGAGTCTAGTGGTATGGCGCGGATATTTTTAGCCAGATACCAAGAAAAGATTTTGTCGATCTGGATGATTTTTGTTTTTCAGGGAAAGATTTATTATCCCTATGGAGCTTCTTCATCGAAAATGAGAAACCTAATGGCCTCTAATCTTTTGTGTTGGCGGGTAATTCAGTTTGGCAAAAAGGTGGGGGCCGGAAGCTTTGACATGTGGGGGAGTTTAGGGCCGAAGGCCGATCCAACTCATCCTTGGTATGGTTTTCATCGTTTTAAACTTGGTTATGGCGGTCGGCTGGTTAAGTCGGTTGGCAGTTGGGATTTGGTGATCAATGAGCCGCTTTATGTATTATACGGATTCGTTGACCAGGCCAGATGGAAATTCTTGAGGCTTAAAAGTAGGCTGAGTATCTGATATACTCAAGAAATTCACTTTTATTTTTTTATTTTTTTAAATGAGCTCAGTCAAAAAAGCGTTAAAAAAGGTTTTTAGTGGCAATATTTTTACTTGGGGATTGCTGGTTTCAGTTTTTATAAACGTTTCTTTCCTTTACTACTTTCTTTTATTACAAACGACTACCTGGGAAATATTTTGGCGATCAAACATTTCGTTTTACAACTGGTCTCAGGTTGTTTTAAGCTTGCTTAATGCTTTGGGGATTGCCTTGGCGGTTGTTTTTTTCTTTTATATTTGGGAAAAAAGAGAGTCAACAAAAACTTCTATTCTGGGAACTCTTGGTTCGCTGGTTTTTTCCAGTGCCGCTACCGGTTGCACGGTTTGTGGAGCCTTTTTACTACCCACCCTGGGGATTGCCGCTTCTTTAACCGCCCTGCCCCTGGGAGGATTGGAAATAAAGCTCCTCTCTCTTTTGCTACTGGGTTATGTGATTTTTGAATATTCCCGGTTGATTGCCGGAGCTTGTAAAACAAACAAACACCGGGTTGTTTATTTGAGTCGACGGGGGTTGGAGTTTGAATTTAGCCGAGAAGCATTGTCGGGCTCAAAAACCCTATTTATCTTTGTTATTTTTGCCTTGATTATTTATTCTTTACCTAAACTGCCATCCAGTTGGCGTTTTGATTTTCGTCGTAATCAGGCAACTGTTGCCCTCCCTTCAAAGCCTGCTTTATCAGGAGCCCAGAATGACTCTAGTCAGATATTGGCTCAGATTAACCCGGTTGATGGTTATAATATAGAGATTCAATATGGAGATTTGGGGCCAAAAATGATTTCCGGAGGAGTGATTGATTTGGCGAAATTTAAAGGGACTTACGACCAGTCCGGCCAGCCATTAACTAAAGAACAGTTAAAGATTTTAACCAAGGGCAGTAATCAAAATATAAAAATAAGCTCAAAGAACTCTTATTTCCTTTTAAATTTTTTTTGGGCGGTGGGATTGGCTAACAAAAATAAGATTTTGACGGAAGGGAAAATTGCTCAGTATGGTCCAAGTAAAGTGGGCAGCTTTGCTTCTACTGGCGGTTGGACGTTAGGTAAAGGAAAAGCGACGAGTTTTTTATCTAATCTTAATCTAATTTCTCTTTCTAGCAAACAACAAAAACTGGTAGAGCAGGTGAGCAGTAATATTTACCGACCCTGTTGTAATAATTCTACCGCTTTTCCAGACTGCAATCATGGGATGGCTTTGCTGGGGGTTTTGGAGCTGATGGCGGCCAATGGAGCTAGCCAGCAGGAGATGTATCAAGCGGCTAAGTATTTTAACGCCTACTGGTTCCCCCAGAGTTATTATGATCTGGCCCTTTATTTTCAGGCCAAGGAGGGAAAAGATTTTGCCAGCATTGATCCAAAAGTGATTTTAAGCAAGGAGTATTCTTCCGCTTCCGGATACCGGTTGGCCAAAAGGTGGCTTTCTCAAAATGGTTTGGCCAAGCAACCGGTTGGAGGAGGGAGTGGTTGTGGGGTGTAGTTTAATTAAAGGAGGTGAGAAAAAGCATGACTAGGTGGGTGAAAAAAATGGCTGGCCAGCCAAAAGCGGTGGATGTTACAGGAAAAAAGACGATTAATGTTTGTGCTTGTGGTTTAACTAGTGACCCTAACGGTCTTTGCGATGGCTCTCATGCCGTTGTCGGGGATGAAGAAAAAGGCAAGGTTTATATTTATGATAAAAATCTTGGCAGAAAAGAGATTGGTAAGCGGGGTGATCATGGAGATAATGATGGCTGTAGTGGCTGTTGTTAAGGCCAGGGGTTTTTATAATTAACCCTTAAGTTCGGCGGTAATAAATGTCACTTTCGTCAGGGCGGATATTTGCGCCAGAAGATTTAAGCGGTTTTGTCGAATCTGCTTGTTCTCGCTCATAACCATTACTTTGTCAAAGAATTGGTTTATCTTGCCGGCCATATTGACGTAAACATCAAAAAGGCTGTCGATATCATTATTGTCAACTGCTTTCTTGATTTTCCGGTCAGCCTCTTTGTAGGTTTTAAAAATAATTTTTTCTGCCGGTTTTTCTAAAAGCTTTGGATCAATTTTGCCGTCAAGATTAATACTTTTGCTGATGTTCTGAGCTCTTTTGGCGGCTTGAATAAATTCTCTAAATTTTTTGTTTTTAATCTGGGCATTTAGCTTTTTTGCCAGTTTAAAAGAAAGAAAAATATCCTGAGCGACGGGACCCTTTAAGATGGACTTGATCACATCATCCCTAATGCCGGTTTTTTTTAACTCTACCTCCATGCGTTTCTGGATAAAGGCGGTGGCCTCTTCTTGGGCTGTTTGGCTCATCTTTATTGGTAGTGTAGCCATAGAAATAGAAAACAGATCAGACAAAGACACAGGCATTTTTACATTATTGAGGATGTGGATTATTCCAATTGCCACTCGGCGTAGACCGTAGGGATCTTTCGATCCCATTGGTCGGATGCCGGCGGCAAAAAAGCCACATAAGGTATCCATTCTGTCGGCGAGAGCTAAGGCTTGGCCCAGAGCTGATTGGGGCGACTTATCTCCCCTAAATCGTGGGTAATAATGTTGGCCAATTGCCAGGGCGACTTTACTGTTTTCCTTGTCTTCAAGAGCATAGGTTTGTCCTATCCGGCCTTGAAGACTGGGAAACTCTCTTACTAGGGAAGTGGCCAGGTCGGCTTTACAAAGATGAGCTGATCGCTGGCAGTTTTGCGGTTTTGTTTTTAATCCCAAAAGATGGGCTATTTTGCCGGTCGTTTTTTCTAGTCGTTTGGTTTTATCGTAAACAGAGCCCAGTTTTTCATGAAAAGTGATGGATTTTAGGTTGGGAATAAATTGTTCCAGGTGTTTTTGGCGATCTTGCTGATAAAAAAATTCTCCGTCATTAAGCCGAGCTTCAACTACTTTTTCATTGCCCTTAACAATCAGTGAGGAGTTTTTTGCCAAATGGTTGGCAACGGTAATAAAGTAGGGCATGAGCTTGCCTTTTTTATCCACGATTGGAAAGTAGCGTTGGTGCTTTTTCATCACCATGACGCTTACTTGCTGGGGGATATTCAGATAGCGTTTGTCAAATTTGCCTATAATGCAGGTTGGGTATTCGATTAGTTGGGTTACTTCGCGAAGGAGATTTTTTTTCTGGACTGTTTTTCCACCCACTTTTTTAGCCAACCGATTGTTTTGTCTGATAATGGACCTTTGTCGTTTTTCTTGATTAACAATAACGCGGTGCTGTTTTAGTTGAGTAAAATATTCTTCGGCGGAAAATACTTTTATTTTTGGTGAGGAAATAAATCGGGCACCGAAACTAACTCGGCCGGAGACTATTTTGGCAAATTTGGTTTTGATCACCCTGTCGTCCAAAAGAGCGACTATCCAGCGGATTGGTCGGGAAAAGACCAGGTGGGAGCCAGGGATCCAGCGCATTGATTTTTCAAATTTTAATGAGCCGATTAAAGCAGGAATAAATTCTTGGAGTTTTTTGCTGTCTGTATTAATACTTTCAATATAAACAACCAGCCGGCGCGGAGTCCCATAAACTTTAATCTTATTGTCCGGGATACCATTTATCTTTTTTGCCTTCAAAATGAATGGTGTCTTCTCTTTCAATTGATTTATTGCTGACCAAACGTCATTGGCGGGTAGCTCTTCAGTACCAATTTCTAAAAGGAATTTCATGGTTTTTTTAATAAAGGATAATTTAATTTTTCTCGTTCTTGTAAATACTGGTCGGCTACTTGTTTTGACAATTCTCTCATTCTTTTGAAATTAGCCGCTCGTTCGCTTACTCCAACCGCTCCGCGCGAGTCCAAAACGTTGAAAGTGTGGCTCATTTTTAATATATAGTCGTAGGCTGGCCAGAATAAACCTTTTGCCAGCGAATCTTTGGCCTCTTTTTCAAAAAGAGTAAACATGTTTTTTAGCCTTTTAATGCTGGCGGCTTCAAAATTATAAGTTGAATGGGAGTGTTCAAACTCAGCATAAATATCCCCGTAAGAGATATTTTTTGTCCACATAATTTCTTGGATGCTGTCAACCCCCTGGAGATACATAGCGATCCGCTCAAGACCATAGGTAATTTCTATTGCCGGAGGATCTAGGTCAACCCCGCCCACTTGTTGAAAGTAGGTGTATTGGGTAATTTCCATTCCGTCAAGCCAAATTTCCCAGCCTAGCCCCCAGGCACCAATAGGGGGTGATTCCCAGTTGTCCTCTACCCAGCGGATGTCGTGCTTTTCTGGAGAAATGCCCAAAGTGCGTAGTGAGTTTAAGTAGGCCTCAATGTGGTCAACCGGGTCTGGTTTTAAAATTACTTGGTACTGAAAATAGTGCTGGAGTCTATTAGGATTTTGAGCATAACGGCCATCGGCGGGGCGACGGGATGGCTCTACATAGCTGACTTTCCATGGTTCCGGACCCAATACACGCATGAAAGTATGGGGATTACTAGTGCCGGCGCCCATTTCCAAACCATACGGCTGACCGATTAGGCAACCGTAGTCGGCCCAGTGTTTCTCCATCTTTAAAATTAGTTCCTGAAAAGTCACCATCTGTTAAAAAAGCCCCTACTTTTGTTTGCAGGGACCCTCTTTAATTTTTCCTTGGGCGGTTCCACCCTGCTTTCCTGATTTTATCAGGACAGCTTATTTTTTGTTTTTTT
>CAZHZZ010000003.1:0-27308 GCA_964537585.1 uncultured Gammaproteobacteria bacterium
GGGCTCAAGGCAAACATACCCGCTTGAACTTTTTTGTTCAACTGCAAAAACAAAATTAAAAACTGAAAAAATTGGGAATTCTTGATCAAACCTTGATCTTGAAGACGAAAAGAAATAGATTTTAACGGCTCTCCCCTATTAACAACAAAGTTTTTTTTCACTGCGGAAGAAGAAATAGGCTGAGAAAACCAATAGGCGCTACCCACAAAAAATACCGTCAACACCAAAAAAACCCCCCCTATGACAACACCTTTTACCGGTCCTGAGAAAATCTTCATGAAATTATATCTCCTTGAATAATGCCCGGCGATATTTTTTATCCTTCGAATTCTGCATAAATATTCGCCCACACTTGCAAGTTATTTTCTCGGCGTCCTTAGACTGTTTTTCTTTTTTCCCTTGAGAAAGAGGTGCTCCGCAACCCACACATCGACCTTGGGAAAGAAACCACGCCTGAATTGGGGCAATTACATTCTTGAACATCACTCACCTCCCTTCTTCGTCTAAAAAATATTCTAAAATTAAAGCCGCCGCTAATTGATCATTTTTAACTTTTTTTTTCTTGTTCCTTGCTAGTATTATATCAGCATCCTTACTAGTCAGCGTTTCATCAATAAACTCTACCGGCAATCCTACCAATCCGGAAACCCTTTTAGCAAATTTAACCGTCTGAGAGCCAATTTTGCCCCGGCAAAACCCCCAAATCATTTTTTCTGGACGGTGAAGAGAGCAAAGCTCAGCAATTCTTTTTTCAGCTTGAGAAAAACTATCAAATTCAATTGTTTCTAAAGGAGAAGCAACCCCTCTAATCGCTAAAGCCACTCCAATCCGACGGCGTCCAAAGTCAAATCCGAGAAGTTTCATCTTACTGCTCAACCAGCCTCGCTCTAACAATTAATCGCCTCAGATAAGTCCCTGGAGGGGAACAGGTGATCAAAGTAACAAAACTATCATCGAAACGTTGTTTTAAGGGAGAAAGATTAGTTGGCTCCACCTCATACATTTCTTCAACTGAGTAATAATATTCCACTCCATCGTAAGTGACAATGATCTTATCGCCAAGATTAAGTCGATAAAGAGTAGAGAATATGGTTAAATAGTTTTTGGGATTGAAAAACTGGGGCAGGACAGAATGGCCAAGAATCACTGTATTGCCGGGACGGCCCGGCAGACCCGTACCCGGGTAATGGGAAAGATTTTGCGTAAGGTCTTGAGCGCCAATAATCACATTGGCTCCCTCAATCTTCAGTTTAGGAATAGAAAATAGATAAGAGGAGCCCTCGAACTCATCCTTAATTTCATCGGTATTTGCCTGACTAAACCAGTTTTTTATATCAGTATAGTCCTGAGGCGAAGCGGCCGAAGCAATCGGCACAGTCATTCCATCAGGTACCGGGCTAAAAATATAACTAAATCGCGGCGCATAAAAAAACTGATAATTAACCAGTGGCCAAATGACCGCTAGAATCAAGGCAAATCCCAAAAAGAAAAATAATCCACTAAAATACCGCCGGCGCTTCTTGATAAACATCTTGCCCCGTTGTCTAGAAAATCTGACCGGCTTATCTCGTCTAACATAACTATAAAGAGTTATTCAGCCCTCCTTTATTTTTAAAATAATTTTGCCCGGATTTTTGGGAAACCAGGGCCAGAAACGAAGGAGCGAATCGATTTCAAAACGATAAACCCGCGGATACTGACGCAAAACCTGATTGGCATTCGCCCGCTTTGTACCCGCTAATGCCTTGGTCAAAGCAAATTTATCAACCGTTGGATATAACTTGCCCTCAAGAGCGACTTCTCCTTCTATTTTTTCTGTCGACTCTGATGTCGGCTTAAGATTATATTTAATTGTATCACTGTTCAGCTTTAAATTATCTTGCGCCCCTTTGTTAACAATCAAAGAGGCAAAATTCTTAAAGCTTTCTTCATCAATTGCCAAAGCTGACAGTTTCATCTTAATACTCCCCTTTAACGTCTCTGCTTCCTCGCCTTCTCGTCTTTGGGGTGAAAAATCAACCACTTTGACCACTAAGTCGCGACTGATTATCTTTAGGCGAGATGGCCTCTGTTTTTCCAGGCTATCCTTTCCTTCTGCCGAGGCTTGGTTAATCAGTAATTGCTTAAGCCTTGCTAAATCATCGGCGGAAACCGCTTTTATCTTCCGATTTGTTCCTCCCGAAAAATCATCTTTCGCCTTAACCACAAAATCGTCTTGAGAAAAGCCCTTAACGGTAAAGATTACTCCTTGCGACAAATTATAATCTGAACCAATATCACCGGCCATTACCCCTACCTCCGCTTCTCCCAGCCGATCAACCCCACTTTCTAAATCAGCAGTTTTAGAGGCCACCGAAACTGAATCACGTAAAGAAAACTCTAAGCCACTGCTATCCTTAATGATCGTCCCCGATGGAAAATCTTTCTTCTCGGTGGTGCGATTAAAAACATTCACTGTTCCCACTGCTTTTTCTCCAACCATCTTTTCTCCACTAACTTCTACTTGCCCGGAACTTTCTTGTTCTGTCTCTATCTTGACGCCAGGAAATAATCCATTGTCCACGTCAAACCCATCCCGACCGGTAGCTATAGTTACCTGCTTTGTTTCTTTAACCAACTGAGGGGTAATGAAAATCGAAACTTTTACTTTTGCAAAATAAAACTCAAAAACAAACACTAACCCCACTAAACCCAACAGCAATACCGTTAGTAGTGGCCAAGATCTACTTTTAAAACTAAATTTAGCAAACCTTCTCCTCAAACTAGGCAATATCTTCCCAAGGCCGGCCAGGTTAAAGCTCCTTTTCTTAGCCCTATCCTTAGCGTCGGTGACAGCAAAAGACTCAGTTGACTTATCCGGCAAATCAGTCAAAAAAATATCTTGATAAGAAAATCCTTCCGGGAGAGGGGGCTGTCCGCTCTCCTTTATTCCCGATAACTCAGCAGTAGGCCGGCCGGCTTCTTTGTTTTTTACCTCTGGCTTACCGGTCGCCACTTTTTCCCTCTGGCCAACAGCTTCAGGAACAGGATTAAGAGCTTGCGCTGTTTTTTGGACAAAGCCATCCGGCTGATGAACAAACCGCTCCGCAATAATTAAGCAAAAATAAGAAAAAAATTTCCGCCAGGTCAAAAAAGATATTTGGGGAAGATGAAGAAAAAGACTATTCTTTTTACCAACCCATTGATAACGATTAACCTTTTCCATCAGCTCCTCGGGCCACTGATCCTTGCCACCCCAAAAAATTAGATTAGGCGGCAACACTCCCTGAAAATCAATCTTTCCCAATACTTCTTCAATTTGAGAGGGTAGCTGCTCCGAAGACTTTTTCTCCCATCTAAGACGACTCTTTACCTTCCCCAAGTGAATCAAAGAAATGGTCAACTCAGAAAAACCAACAAAGACGCTAATAAAATTAGGTAAACCGTCCTCTTCTTTCTCAAACTGATACATCAACGACTCATCAGCAAGCAAAAAACCCAATGACTCAAGATTAAATCGACGACACACTGTTCCCAATAGATGTTTTTTTGCCACCACAATGGAATCATCACCGTCAACCCAAAATGGAGAAATCAAAAAAACCGTTGGTAAACCCTGTAGTCCCTCTAACTCCGGCATTGAAAGCCAACTCTTTTCTAAGGCAGTGATCAAAGAAGTCTCATTACCATCCCATTCTTGAGGAAGTGACCAAGAGTGGAGTTTGACCTCCTTGGAGCCAATCACAAAAAGAGCCAAACCAACAAAACCGCCATCTATTAAAATCATTAATGTAAGCGGCTGTTTTCTTCTCTTTTTATCTTGATCCTGGACAGGCTTTTTTAGCCGTAAAACAGGCTTACTCTTCAAGCCATCTTGGGTTGAAGAGTATCTGTCTTCTTGACTAGGGTTCATAAACTTATCTTTTACAAATTTTCTTTTTCTCTTACAATTTAAAAAACACCTTTAATTTTTTTAGTTCCTCAGCACCGCATAAATTCTTCTTTTTCCCGCGCCACAACTTTCCTCTTTAGTTATTTTAAAAATTCCTAGCTTTTTAGTTGAATCAACATGAGGTCCCGCACATATCTCTCGGGAAAAATCGCCAATAGAATAAACAGTCACTTTGCCAGGATACTTTCTTCCGGGTACCACTAAAGCTCCCGATTTTTTTGCCTTCTCCAAAGGCATCATCTGCAAAGCAACCCTTATTCCTTTCTTTATCTTTTGATTAACCAACTGCTCCACTTTTTGCAGTTGTAAAGAAGATGGTTTATCCGCATAGGTAAAGTCGAAACGTAACCTCTCCCGAGTAAGATTGCTTCCCGACTGAGTCACTTGGTCGCCCAACACTTGTCTTAAGGCAGATTGCAAAAGATGGGTAGCAGTATGATATCTAATCACCTTATCGCTTCTGCCGGCCAAACCGCCTTTAAACCTGCCCTTAGCCGCCGTACTCGATTTTTCCTGGTGTTTTTTTTGAGCTTTTAAAAAACCCTCTTCATCAACTGACAAATTCCTACTCTTGACCTCCTCTTTTATCAGCTCTAAGGGAAAACCAAAAGTTTCATAGAGGTGAAACGCATTCTTGCCTGAGAGCATTTTTTTTCCATCTTGCCGAGAAATCATTAAATCAATTTCTTTTAGTCCTTTATTAATCGTTTTTCTAAATTTTGATTCTTCCTTTTGCAAAACATCAAATATTAACCGTCTGTTTTCCTCCAGCTCCGGGTAATTGCCACCATAGTTGCCCCGATTTTTTATTACCGCTTCCGCCACCTGCTTGACAAAGTCCACCTCTATTCCCAAAAACTTTCCCTGCCTAATGGTACGTCGGATCAGCTTTCGCAAAACATATCCTTGTTCCTTATTCCCGGGAACAACTCCGTCAGCGATAATAAAAACCGCCGCCCGGGTATGATCAGCAATAATCCGCATCGCTCTTTTATTCTTATCCTCTTCGTAAGAAAGATCGGAAATAGCCTGGATTGACTTGATGATCGGTTGCCAAATATCTGTCAAATAATCGTCCTCCAGTCCATTTAAAATCGCTATCATTCGCTCTAATCCCATTCCCGTATCTACATTCTTGTTGGCCAGCGGCTTATATTGACCATCAGAAGTTTTATTAAACTCCATAAAAACATTATTCCAAATTTCAACATATTTTCCGCAATCACACCACGGTCGGCAATCCTTAGAACAAGGCTTTTTGCCAGTATCAACAAATATTTCCGTATCCGGTCCACAGGGACCGGTATCACTCACCGGACCCCACCAGTTTTCCTTTTTGGGTAAAAAAAATATTCTCTTCTTATCTATTCCTAGACTCTCCCAAGCTTTAGCCGAATCTACATCACGAGAAGCATCGTCATCACCGGCAAAGCAAGTAAACCACAAATCTTTCTTCTTAATCTTTAAAACCTCAGTTAAAAACTCCCCGCTCCAACTGATCGCTTCCTTTTTAAAGTAATCGCCCAGCGACCAGTTTCCCAACATCTCAAACCAGGTATGGTGATGAGGATCGCCTACCTCATCAATATCGCCTGTTCTAACACATTCTTGAACATCAACTAATCGCTTGCCCAAAGGATGAGGTTCTCCTAAAAGATAGGGAACAAGCGGGTGCATGCCTGCAGAAATAAACAAGGTCGACGAATCTCCTTCGGGCACTACCGAAACCGAAGGAATCTCTTCATGACTCTTGCTCTTGAAAAAGTCTACAAAAGCTTTTTTTAATTGCGGCGCATTCATCCTATTCATATTTAGTCATAAAACACACTAGCTAATTATAGTATACCCCAGATTAAAAGGGCAACAGAAGCATAAGTAAGAAATTAGGTTAGACTGCTTATTCTTCGCCCTATCTACTTTCTGAAGAAAAATTTTCGATGAAGAGAAGATTTGGTGGTTTTTTCTTTCGAATCTTCGACTTCCGGCTCTACTTTTGTTTTAATCGGCGGGGAAAGTTTTTTTGAAGCTGGGCCGGGGCGGACTTTTCTGACTAACCGGTCAGAAAGTACCCCCTTGTTATCCAAAAACTCTAACAAGGTGGTTAAGCCCAGCTTCACTATTCCAAACGCTTTGGCCGAATCATGTAACTCTTCTGCTAGTCGAGGCAGAATAGAAAAACCCTGCTGTACCGACTCGGTTGCTTCTTCTGCCTTATCCAATATCCGATCTAATTTGGAAAAGGATTTTTTGACCTGACGCAAAATAAGTATCAGCCAAAAACCGACCGTTAAAAAAACAGCCGTTAAAATGATAATGCTGATAGTCAAAACGGTGGGCACTACTATTTCCATTACTTTATTCTAAATACTATTTTTATGAAAAACAACTTTTTTTTCTATCGTTGTTTTCTTGCCCGAAGGAGACTCGGCTTCAACAACAACTACATTCTCCCCCTCCAGCAAAATCACCTCTCCCTTAAAACTGCCATCCTGGTCAACGAAGACAACCCGGTCGTTTATTTTCAAAACTGTATCTGGACCGGTTTTACCTACAACCAAAAAACGTTCTTTAAAAGTATCCTGGAAGCTCGATGATAATTCCACTCTTGGTGACTGGTTAAAACGATAATACTGAAAGCCAAGATAAGAAAAAGCTAAAACAATAATCCAGGCAAAAACAAGTACCTGCCAACTACCTAAGCCTAAAAGGGAAAGAAGATCTTGGGTATTAAGCCTAGAAGCAAACGGCAAAGACGGTCGCCAACGATGTCGATTATCATTCACAATCCTCCTGCGAATAGGGGAGCCAATATTACAATCTCTCCTAAACAAGGCCAAAGCTCTTTTTTGGTCAATCTTCAAAAATTGAGCATAGTTACGGATATAAATGTTCAAATAGCCGGCAGGAATTTTTGTACACCGACCACTCTCAATCGCCAATAAATATCGGCGAGGGATACCGGTTTTTCGCGCTGCCCTCTCAATCCCCACTCCTAAGCCTTTTCTCTTTTCTTTGAATAGTTGAAAGATCTTTTTCATCTTATCCAGCCTGTTTTCCCGCCAGAGAGCTTGTCAGCACTTCTCTGGGTCTCGAGCCCCGAGCGGGCCCCACAATTCCTGCCTCTTCCAACTGATCCATAATCCGGCCTGCTCTGGCAAATCCAATTCTAAAATAGCGCTGAAATTTAGTAGTAGACGCTTTCTTATTTTTTATAACCAGCTCAACTGCCTGATCAAAAAACTTGTCTCTTTCCTGGCCATCAACAATCACTGTACTACCGTTGCTGCCGGCCAAATTCACCGGATGAGACAATACTTTTTCATTATAATCAGGCCCTTCTTGATTTTTAATAAATTCAACCAAATCTTTTATTTCTTTTTCAGAGACATAAGTTCCCTGCAGTCTAAGAGGCTTGGGCTTATCAGGAGGAATATAGAGCATATCGCCCCGTCCTAAAAGTTTTTCTGCTCCCGGCATATCTAAAATTACCCGCGAATCAGTTAGGCTGGCAACGGCACAAGAGATTCGGCAAGGAACATTGGCCTTAATCAAGCCGGTAATCACATCTACTGATGGCCGTTGAGTAGCCAAAACTAAATGTATCCCGGTCGCTCGGGCCATCTGGGTCAAGCGAGAAATAGAGTCTTCGACCTCGGCCGGGGCAAAAAGCATAATATCTGCCAACTCATCAATAATAATCACAATATAAGGCAGACGCTGGATCCCTGCCAGCTCATTGTAACTATTAATATCTCTGGATCCAGACTGAGCAAAAATCTTATAACGTTTGTCCATTTGATCAATAGCCCAGTTTAGAGCCGCAAGTACATTAGACCGATCATTAATAACCGGAGTCAAAAGATGAGGAATACCATTATAACGACTCATCTCCACTCGCTTCGGGTCAATCATGATAAATCTTAATTCATTTGGGCTAGCCCTAAACAACATAGTGGCAATCCAAGAGTTTATTAACACACTTTTTCCTGATCCGGTTTGACCGGCAATCAAAACATGGGGCATCTTGCCAATATCAGCGGCCACCGGTTTCCCCGAAACATCCAGCCCTAAAGGAACCATTAATTTTGACTTTGCTTCCTTCAGTGAAGAAAAAGTAAGCATTTTTTTGAGACCAACCATCTCTAGAGAATAGTTAGGGGCCTCAATACCCACTAAAGAGCGGCCGGGAATGGGCGCTTCTATTCTGATCTGACCGGTAGGAGCCGCTAAAGCTAGAGCCAAATCATTTGCCAAGGCGGTAATTTTGGAAAGCTTTGTTCCCAAGGCTACTTCCAGAGCATACTGGGTCACTGATGGTCCACTATTTATCTCCTTTACTTTGGCCAAAACGCCAAAGGAGTCCAGGGTTTTTTCAATAATCTGCGCATTCTTTCTAACATCGCCTCGTTCAGCCGGATTGCTAGCGATGTCACTTAACAAATCTAAGGGCGGATAGCGCCAAATTTTGCTGGTTTCCGTCTGGGTCAAAAGATCACCAGATTCCAAAGATGACTTTGCCTCCGAATCGCTACGCAGAACCGGCGGTGATCCTTCCGGCATGTCTGAAGCTGAAGGGGCTTGGGTGCTAAAAGAATCTGACGGGGAGGTCAATGTTTCACTCGGTGCCGATACCTGGGGAGAAGGATCCCTACCTCTATCGCGTAAAAAAACCCCTCGTTTTTTTCCAAAACCGGGCGAAACCAAGTACTTTTTAACTGTACCCAAAACAGACAGGGTAAATTCTACTAATTTGTCAAGAGAGGTATTAAACAAAACTAAAACGCCAATAATAATCCCGATAAAAAGGATCAAAAATGCCCCTGCCGGAGTAACCAAAAAATCCAATCTCTCCCAGATCCATCCTCCAACCAAACCACCCCTAACCAATCCCAAGGTCGAAAGCCAAAATACACTAGCCCCTAAAGAAACATGAGGTTGACGTAAACTGGTTTTAAACCGAGAAAAGGCAAAGCCAAAACAAACCAGCAAAAAAGGAAGCAGTAGGCTGGCTAAACCAAACCACTCTAAAAGAAAGATGTTTACCCTGGTGGGAAGTAGCCCTTCCTGGAGAAAAGAAAAAACCAACAATACCGCCAAGGCAAACAAGATCAAAGAAAGAATAGAAAAAACCATTCTTTTTTTAATCTTCAGTTTGATCGGTTTTCTTTTTTTCTTTCTCCCCATGTTCTTGTCTAAACCTTGACGATTAAGGGAATAACCATCGGTTGACGGCCAGTCTCCTTCAAAACATACTCCTCAATCCTGCTTTGAATAGTACTTCTGGTAAAGCCGATATTACCTTTTTCACTAAAACTACGAGAAAAAGAGTCCTTGGCAATTTGCGCAATATCTCCAATTAGACGAGAGTTTTCCTTAACATAAACAAACCCACGACTGACCACTTCCGGCTTTAAAAGTAGATCTTTTTTCTCCCGGTCATAAACTAAAACAATGGTAATAATTCCTTCTTTGGCTAAAAGTCTCCGGTCGCGCAAAACAGTTTTGCCTACATCTCCAACTCCCAGGCCATCGACCAAAATCCTTCTTAATTTCAGCCTCTCTTTTGTTTTCATCAAACCGGAACGGGTAAAGCTTAAAACCTGATCTTCCTCTGGAAAAATAAAACTATCCTTAGGAAAACCCGCCTCTTTTACTAAACCGGTAAACTTCCTGATATGGCGATAGTTCCCGCCAATGGGAGTAATAAACTTCGGCTTTATCAAGGTCAGCAATAGCGACAACTCTTGTCGAGAAGCATGACCGGAAACATGCAGAGGCTCATCGGCTTCGCCATAAACAACCTCTGCTCCCATCTTGGCTAGATTATCAATCATCTTATAAATGCCCTTAGAGGTACCGGGAATATAGTCCGGAGAGGAAATAACATACCGATCAGTCGTCTTAACTTTAATTCGATGACGACCGGAAACAACTTTGCTTAAAGACGAACCGGCCTGACCTAAACTGCCACCAATCAAAACTGTCACCTGATCGTCAGGCAACTGATTTATTTTCTTAACATCAACCAACTGAGAATCATCCATATTCAGATAGCCCATTTGCTGAGACAGTTTTATCTTTTTTTCTACCGACATACCCACCAAGCAAATCCTGCGCCCCCTCTGGCGAGAAAAAGTAATCGCCCTTTGCCAACGATATATATTGGAAGAAATGGCCGTAATAAAAATTCTTCCCTTGGCTGTTTTTATCTGCCTTTCAAACACATCGTCCAAATCAGACTCAGAAGGGGAAAAGCCATCTCTGTCTGCCCCTAAACAATCAACTAGAGCCGCCATCACTCCCCTCTGACCAATGGTAGATATTTTGGCAAAATCACTTTTCTTGCCATCAGGCGGAGTAAGATCAAATTTAAAGTCGGATCCATGATAAAAGTTTCCGATCGGAGTGTTAATCAAATAATGATAAGTATCAGGGATCGAGTGAGTCACCTGAATCGGCTCAATATTAAAAGATCCTAAACTTATCCGGTCATTGGGACCAATCGCCTGACTCTTGATGGGAATGCCAAATTCTTTTACCTTATCTTGGGCAAAACCCAAGGTCAGCGGCGCACCGTAAATTTTTATTGGTCTTTTAAATTGCGATAAAAATAACGGCAAAGCACCAATGTGGTCCTCATGCCCATGGGTCAACAAAAGGCCGACAACCTTTTCCTTTCTATCCATCAGATAAGAAAAATCAGGGATAATCATATCCACCCCTAAGGCACTCTCATCAGGAAATCCTATTCCTACATCAACGATCAAAATCTGATCGTTTTTTTCCTCCCCATTGGGGAGAAGGTGATAAAGATACATATTCTGAGTAACATCACCAAAACCACCCAGACTAATAATTTTCAAAACATCATTTTTCATAAAAAATCTCCTTTGTTTTTCGTCATTTACCAAGTTGGTAAAAACGATTTAATATTTTCTTTATTAACTTCTATATTTTTTTGACTGCCTTCAACAATCAACAGAGCCGTTTTGCGAACAATCCCCTCTATTGTTCTCGCTAAAGTCCTCACTCCAGCATCAAATCCCAACGGCCTGACAATCATGGGCCAAGTGTCATCTGCAATTCTTAGTTCCTCGGGCCTTAGGCCGGAAGAGCGCAAAATTTTAGGGAAGATATACCGTTTCCCGATAATAATCTTTTCCCGATCAGAATAAGACGGCATCTGGATCGGCTCAATCCGGTCTAAGACAGCCGTCGCCACCCGGCGGGTATTGTTGGCCGTCGCAATAAAAAGAACCCGGGAAAGATCAAACGGATAATCCAAAAAATGATCTTCAAACCGCTGATTCTGTTCTGGATCTAAAAGTTCTACTAAAACACCCATAATTGTATTTAAGGCTTCATTAGCCACTCGATCAATCTCATCCAACAAAATAACCGGATTTCCAGACCCCACTCGTCTTAATTCTCTAATAATCTGACCGGGCTGGGACTGAGGGTAGAGATAAGAACGGCCCCTGAGATAAAACGGATCTCCCAATCCCCCCAGGGGGATCCGAATAAATTTTCTCCCTAAAGACTGGGCAATCGAACGAGCAATTGTCGTCTTGCCCGTACCCACCAGGCCGACAAAACATAATATTGGAGCCCGACCCAGGTTGGCTTTGTCAACTTCCTCATTCCTGCTTTTTTGTAAAATAAGAACAGAAAGATATTCCAAGATTCTTTTTTTTATCTGCTCTAAGCCATAATGACTTTCTTCTAATACCTTCCTGGCACGCTTAAGATCTAAAATATCATCCGTATATGATTGCCAAGGTAAAGAAATAATCCAATCAGTATAGCGGATCACTCTTTGCAGTTCTGTCAAAAAACCATCAGAGGCCTTGATCATCTCCAGCTGATCGATCATCTGACCAATCCTTTTTTTTAAATCCTCAGGCACTGGAGTATCGCTGATATTTCTTCTTAAGTCCCCCAAACTAACAGAGGCAGCCTTGGGAATGTCAAAAGCTGGCTCATTCTGACCAATATCCAAACCCTTCTTACCCAACCGACCGTCTAAAATCATAAAAAAATGATAACATCTTTCGAAACATTCTGCCTCTTTTGATTACTCCTGGCTATCCAAAGTCATCGACCTCTTCGCTGTGGCCTATTTACCCTTGTTCGCAAACCCGTTCCTGCCATGGGACGCCGACTGGCAGAAGGGTTTTGTTGATGACCCGGTTGACGACCAAAGCCGACTCTAGGTACTCTTTTGAAACTGGGAGCAGGCGAAAAAGAACGACTTGGCGGGCGATGTTGTTGAGGAGCTGATGGGTTGGCCTTAAAGGGCGTCTCCGGCTTCAGGTTGATCCGACCGGCATCATCAATTTCCTTAACAACCACCTTTATCTTCTGGCCTACTTTTAAAAATTCGCTCGGGTCCTTAACGAAGCCATCGGCCAAGTCAGAAACATGAATCATTCCTTCCTTTCTTGGGAGCACTTCCACAAAAGCGCCAAATGGCTGGAGTCTTTTTACCTCTCCCTCAAAGGTTTCCCCCGGCTGAGGTTGACGAGTCAAGGCATTGACCTGTTCTATGGCTTTGTCAACCATTTCTTGTTTCAGACCGGTCACACTCACGGTACCATCATCATCAACGTCCAATTGGGTATCAGTTTCCTCACTAATCTTTCTAATCATCTTTCCCCCGGGACCAATCAGCTCCCCAATGGAAGCAGGGGGAATATGGATCAAAGAAATCTTGGGTGCCCATTGAGAAATATTTTTTCTTGGAGCAGGGATAACTGAAAGCATCTTTTTTAATATCTTTAGTCTAGCTAGCCTGGCTATCTCCAAAGTTTCTTTTACCACTTCATCGGATAAACCATCGGCTTTGATATCCAACTGAATAGCAGTAATACCATTCTTAGTTCCTGCTACTTTAAAATCCATGTCACCATTAAAATCTTCAATCCCGGCAATATCCGTTAACAATTGATACCGACTCTCTTCCCGAACCATTCCCACAGAAATCCCTGCCACCGGATCAGTAATTGGTACTCCCGCATCCATTAAAGAAATTGTCGAGCCACAAACACTGGCCATCGAGGTGGATCCATTTGAACTAAGAATTTCAGAAACCAACCTAATTGTATAGGGAAATTTGTCTTCACTGGGAATAACCGGTAGTAAGGCTTTTTCCGCTAGAGCTCCATGGCCAATCTCTCTTCTCTTTGGCCAACCAAAGCGACCCACTTCGCCCACAGAATAACCGGGCATAAAGTAATGATGAATATATCTTTTTATCTCTTCACCTTCCGCGCTCTCAATTAACTGTTTTAAAGAAGGCGCTCCTAAGGTGGTAACTGTCATAGCTTGGGTGTTACCTCGAGAAAAAACAGCCGAGCCGTGTGTTCGGTCTAAAATCCCCACCTTGCCCCAGATTGGCCTAATTTGATCGACTTTTCTCCCATCCGGCCGATTGCCTTCCAAAATCCGTTTTCTAAGTGCCTTTTTAAAAAGACTTCTCACTCCTAAGTCAATCGCCAATGGCTTGATGGTTGTTGACAAGCTATCCTTCGCTTCTTGAATAAGCTCCTTTAGACTTTCCCGATCATCTTCGCCCGCGCCAAAAACAGCCACAATCTCCTTTATCTTAGCCCCTACAGCCGACTCTATCTCCTTTAACTCCTCCGGCTTAGGATAAACGGTTACAAACGGTAGCGGTTTTTTGCCATACTTACTGCCAAAATCTTGTATAAACTTTAAAAGCTTGCTAGATTCCGTTTTACCAAACATAATGGAATTAAACATGTCTTCTTCTGTAACCTGCTGACCACCGGCCTCTAGCATAACCACTCCCTGATTAGAACAGGCTACTGTTAATTTCAGAGAAGAATCTTCCTTTTCTGACTCTAAGGGATTAACAAACGGCTTGCCATCTTTCAGACCGACCTTAACTCCCGCCACTGGGCCATTCCAGGGAATCCCGGAAAGAGTCAGGGCGGCCGATGCCGCCACCAGAGCCAAGCATGATGGATCATTCTCATGATCAATCGAAAGAAGGGTTAAAATTACTTGAACCTCATTGTAAAAACCCTGAGGAAAAAGTGGTCTGATTGCCCGATCAACTAACCGCGCATTTAAAACTGACTCATCAGAAGCCCGACCTTCACGTTTAACCCAGCGACTCCCTTTTATCCGGCCACCGGCATAAAGCCGTTCCACATACTCAACCTGGAGAGGGAAATAGCCAAGATCTTCACGAGATCCACCCATAACGACAGTCGCCAAAAGAATTGTCCCTCCACTACGAGCAATTACCGCTCCATCGGCCTGAGAAGCAAATCCCCCCGTAGAAAGAGATATCTCTCTATCACCTAATTTAAGACTAAGACTATTTTTTTCCCAATCAGTATTTGTCATTTTTTAATCCCCAATACTTTAATAACTTTTAAGTAGCGCTCACTTTCTCTTGAAGATAAGTAGCGAAGCAACCGTCGCCGTTTTGCAATTTTCGACAACAAACCTCTCTTGCCGGAAACATCATGAGCATGCTCCTTAACGTGACTAGCAAGCTTTTTTATCTGTTCAGTAAGAAGAGCAACCTGGACTTCGGGAGAACCGGTATCTTTCTTTCCCTGAGCAAACTTTTTAATTACTTTTTCTTTTTCTTCCTTTTTTAACGACATGTTAGTACACAAATAAATTCTTTTAAGATTTTAACACAAAGATAACGAAAAAGGACAACTTCTAAATTTTAGGAGTCGTTGATCCCTTAAAAATCTTCGGAGTAGGAAAAGATGATCCTCCAATCGGGACTTCCTTATTTTCTACACTATCAACTGGCTGTTTGTCAACTGAAGATTGCCTTAATAACTGTGATTGAGGTTGGAGAGTCTTAAAACATAGGGCCGCTGTTTCCAGAGTATGATAACTAGAAATCTTTTCGAATGATCCAGTCGCCTCCTTTATCCCCAAGTAAAGGTTCTTCCCTACCTGGCGGTTCATTGGCAAACCGGCAAACTGAATCAGTCTGGCCACCATTTCCGAATAACTTAATCCCGGTTCAACAATCGAAATATCCGCCCAATCTTTAGGGTTATTAGTATTACCAAACCAGATCCAATCGGTTGGCTTGGAAAACCACTCTTTTGCTAAACCAAAGGCCACCTCATTACCGATAACAAGCCCCAGGTCAGGCTTTTCTCCTTGAGAAATAATATTGACCTGAGAGCGGTCAATTGGCTCAGAATCTGCCTTCAGTTTTACTACCAATTTTAACTTTCCGGTACTGTCATCAGAAGAAACCTTATCAATTTTTTCTAAAGGATAGTTTAAGACTATCGATAAATTGCCGTTCTGTAAATCGGTTCTAATAAATTCCGCTCCCGCTAAACTCTTTTGCCAACTATTACCAGTCGACTGAGGAATAAAAATATTAACGTCCTTGCCTGCCTGTTGGAGGCTCAAAAAAATCCCTAAACCCGCCGCCAGCTGATCGAAAGTAGGTTCGCTCACCAAAACAGCCACTTTTTTAGCCGTAGAAACAGAGGAAATAATCCGTCCATTAAATTTTTGAAAAGAATTGTTCATTGTTTATAAAAAAAGCAAAAGATAAGATATAATCTTTACTATAAAAGCACACGATCTAATGATTAGGACTTTACTTTCTTAAAATACAAAGGTTTTTAAGGAAGAAACTATTGTCCCTTAAGATATAACGCATGCTACTTATCACGTTTATAGGATATTAACACATCACCTACTTTGAAGTCAAGCTTGCCGGAAAAAATAATTCCCAGTTCACCTGGGGCCGATAACTTGTCGATATCATCTTTACCATGCTTCATAGAACCAACTCTCACTATCCCTAAATCCTCGTTTTTTCTGACCAGGTGAATCTCACTATTTTTGTTCATCACTCCCTCGGTAACTCGACAACCGGCAATTCGACCCTCTTCTCCAAAGAGAAACTCTTTCAAGATTTCTACCTTGCCCAAAACATCCCGATCAATGGTTGGTTCCATCAGTTTTAAAACTTGGCCCTCAATCTCATCAAAAAGGTCATAGATTACTTTATAGCTTCTGACCACCACTCCTGAGTCATTTGTCACTCTTTGCGCCCCCGGAGAAACAGGGACATTAAAGGCAAAAATCTGGGTCTCTCCCGACTGGGCCAGAAAAACATCCGCATCACTCACCTCACCCACGCCACCATAAACAATTTTTACCTCCTGGGGAAGATTACTGATAATTGCCTCCAAAGACCCTTGAGTATCAACCTTGATAATCACCGGCAGTTCTTTGGCCTCTTCTTCAGAAACTGTCAAGGCGGCAAATGGGTCATCGTCTTTTTTTTCTTCTTTTTGTAAGCCAAGCTTTTTGTCCAAAGAAAACGGCTTGCCTTTTAGCATTGAACCGGCTGGAACAATAGATTTGAATCCCAAAACTTGGACCGGAGTTGAAGGCTCAGCCGTCAGTATCGGTCGGTTATTCTCATCAAACATTACTCTGACCTTGACCTCTTCCTTACCAAAATAAATCTTATCTCTTGACCGTAAAATTCCTTCCTGAACTAAAACTGTTGCCGAGATCCCTCTTTTTTTGTCGGCAAAAGACTCTATCACTGTTCCGGAAAATTCACCATTGTAGTCCGCCTTTAAATCCATTATTTTAGCCATCAGGATAATCATTTCCAAAAGTTCGTCTATCCCCTTGCCGGTCTTGGCAGAAACAGAAACAACCGGAACCTGGCCGCCAAAATCTTCCGTTACCACTCCGGAGTCCGCCAGTTCCCCCTTCACTTTATCAATCAAAACCCCCGGTAGATCAATCTTGTTGATCGCTACTACAAAGGGAATTTTTGCTTCCTTGATATGAGAGACACACTCCTTGGTCTGCGGTTTTACTCCTTCGTCGGCCGCTACCACCAAAACCGCCAGATCAGTAACTTTGGTCCCCCTCACTCTCATTCGAGAAAAAGCGGCATGACCCGGAGTGTCAATAAAGGTGATCTTTTCTTTTTTTTTGCTATTTTTAGGCGTAAACTCAACCTGATATGCGCCAATACTCTGGGTTATGCCTCCCGCCTCCTTACCAACCACGTTGGCCCGGCGAATCTTGTCTAAAAGGGTGGTTTTACCATGGTCAATGTGCCCCATCACCGTCACTACCGGCGCCCTGGGTTGACGACCATCAGAAACCTGTTTAGAGGGAGAGGGTTTTTTAGACACTTTTTTGCTAATCGCTAATTAAAAGTACTTTTTTTCATTTCTTTGTTGGTTTTTTTGCCGACTTTTTGGCTTTTTTCTTAGTATTGACAATTGCTTTCTTTTTATTTTTTGTCTCTTTTTTCTTCTTTCCCTCTTCTTCGCTAACTACTTTTATATCATAACCGGCAAGCTCGCTGGCCAGTCTAATATTACCCCCTTTGAGGCCAACGGCTAAAGCCAACTTGTCTTCCGGCAACATCACTATCACTATTTTTTTCTTTTCATCAATCTCTTTTATCTTCCCTCCCTCGGCCGGGGACAAAGCCGCCAAAATCAGTTGAGAAATATTTTCACTATAGGCAATCACATCAATCTTCTCTCCATGCAACTCGTCAATCACCTCATGGACCCGAACTCCACTCTGACCAACACAAGATCCCACCGGATCAATCCCCGGCTGAAGGGAAGCAACCGCTACTTTGGTTCTTTTCCCCGCTTCTCTGGCAATCCTCTTGATTTCCACATTGCCTAAGGAAACTTCGGGAACCTCGCGCCGAAAAAGCTCCACCACCAATCCCGGATCACGTCGAGACAAAATCATTTCTTTTTTATCATTGGCTTCGGCAATTTCCTTAAAATAAAAAGACATTTTGTCAGTCGGCTGGTACCGTTCACCCGGAGTTTGTTCAACTTTGGGCATTATCGCCTCGGCCTTACCAATGCCTACAGTAACTTTAAAGGGGTCAATCCGTAAAATTGTTCCTGTTATCAAAGTGCCAACCCGAGGAGAAAACTGCTTAAAAATCGCCTCTTTTTCTGCTTCTCGAATATTCTGAATAATCACCTGTTTGGCTGTTTGAGCGGCAATTCGACCAAATCCCGGCGGAGTAATATCTTTTTTCTTACCATCTTCCTCAATTGCCATAATCCGCGCATCGCCTGATTCTGGACTCAGATTAACATCATACTCTTGATTTTCATCAATCTCCTCACCACGCTCTTTGGCATCCTTTTTATAGGCGGCAATCAATGCCAGCTTTACTGATTTGATAATCATGGCCGCGTCAATCCTCCGCTCACCCGCTATCTGGGCAACCGCGGCGGCAAATTCTGTCCTTGGCAGTTTTCTTAAATTAACCATCTTTAGTAAAAAATTCTTAAAAAAAGCGGTCAACCCGCCCTTTCTTGCAAAAACAAACTATTATTTAACCTTTGTTGAGGAAATTTTACCAAATTAAAGGTAAAGGGTCAAGAAAAAAAAGTCAGGAGAAGCATGCGGAAGATCATCCACTCAATTTAAAAAGCAAAACCGGCTCAGCTTAAAAATCTCCTCGTTCAAGCGCCTAAAGCTTCATCCAGCTTTTTTTTAATCACCTCTTTTTGTTGGAGGCCAACTAGTTGTTCAACCACTTTACCGTCCTTAAAAATAATCAAAGTAGGAATGCTCATTACCCCATAAGTTGAAGCAGTTTTCTTATTTTCGTCTACATTAAGTTTGCCCACCTTTCCCTTGTCCTCATACTCCTTGGCCAGCTCCTCAACAATCGGACCCAAAATCTGGCACGGTCCACACCATGGGGCCCAGAAATCCACCAACACCACTCCCTTACTTTTTAAAACTTCTTTTTCAAAATCCGCATCAGTAAAAGCTACCGCCATCTTTGCCTCCTTTTAAAAAAATATTATGTCTTCATTCTACCAAAACCGAGCGGAAAAACAAGGCTATGTTTAAATCACGCCATCCTAGAGTTGATAAAAAAACCCAGGGCCTAACGGTCAGCGTTTTGATATTGCTTCATCCTTCGATTTTATAGTCGGGGTTTCGCTTTCTGGAAATAAACCAAGCCATAAGAACCACAAGATAACATTAATCCCTTTCTTTTGTTTTCAGGCATAAAATAATGATGATGGTCGGATCGCTTAAATGAAAAGGTTTACTTGATAAAAAAGGAAGCCAAAGATAAGTGGGAAAAAAATCCGGCAAGGTTCAGTAAAATTTAGCCCGGTTATATAAAATTCAATAAGGTCCGGAAGGGCGAGGCTTAATTCTGCCAAATTGAATAAATTTATTTTTTAACTTGCTATAATCATTTTTATGAAAGTCGTTTCTTTTACCGTCGGCCAGATGGCGGTTAACTGTTTTCTTTTTTATAATTCAAAAACCAACCATTGCCTGATTATCGATCCTGGCGATGAAGCGGACTTTATTACTGATAAGCTCTTGCAGCTTAAACTAACCCCAAAGGCAATCCTTTTAACTCATGGCCACTTTGACCATTTGCTGGCGGCCGGCGAGATCCAGCAGACTTTCAAAATTCCCTTGGCAATCAACTTCCAAGATACATTTCTTGTCAAAAGGGCGATTGATTCCGCCAAACATTGGCTGGGCAATCAACAGGTTTATCTTTCCCCTGAGCCAAAAATAGATCTAGCCAAAGAAATAAACATCTCTCTTGATAATGAAAAGATCAAGGTCATCCACACCCCCGGACATACTCCGGGAGGCAGTTGTTTTTATCATCAGAAAAGTAAGAGTCTTTTTACCGGCGATACTCTTTTCCCAGACGGCTACCCAAGGGCCGACTTTGCCTACTCTTCGACTGCAGATTTAAAAAAATCACAACAAAAGCTAAGCCAATTTCTCCCCGCTACCGTTTATCCGGGGCATGGTCAATGGAAAACGTTAAATAAACTGCCTTAAAGCTTAGCCCGCCGCAGTTGTTCCAAAATCTTCTTCTGCTCCCGACTCAGACTAGTGGGTATCTCGGGGCGTAACCTAACATATATGTCTCCTTGTTGACGCCTACCTAAAACCGGCATTCCCTTTCCCCTTAATCTCACTAAGGTTCCCGACTGTGTCCCCGGGCGAACCTTAATTTTTATTTTCTTCTCTAGGGTGGGCGCCTCTATTTGTCCCCCCAAAAGCATTGTCGTTAAGGGGACCAGAACGGAAACATAAAGATCGTTTCCATCACGCTTAAACTGTTTATCGGGGGCAACATCAATTAAAAGATAAAAGTCAGAAAACCTAATTCGCTGACCACTGGCAACCCCGGCAGGAATCTTTATTTTCCGCTTCTTGTTTTCAATCTGAAATTCTTTTTCCACTCCCAAAAAAGCTTCTTTTAGGCTAATGGAAACCTGATAGGTGGACAAAGATTGACCGGAAAAAGAGGAAGCGCCACCAAAAAACTGCTCAAAAATATCAAATGGGTCAGAAAAACCGCCAAAAGAAAATCCTTCTCCAAAGGGCGATTTACCCCCAGAACCCGTCGTATAAGTATAAGCAAACGGGCCTTGTTTATAAGTATGGGCGCCCCCGCCGGAAAAGGGACCACCGGCTCCTTTAAAGGCAGCATGACCAAATTGGTCATAGGCCTGACGTTTTTTAGAATCAGAGAGGACTTCATAAGCCTCATTAATTTCCTTGAACTTCTCGCCTGCCTCTTTTGATTGATTATGATCCGGGTGCCACTTCAAGGCCAGCTTCCGATAGGCTTTTTTTATCTCTACCCCGGAAGCATCCTTAGCCACCCCCAGAACTTTATAATAATCCTGCTCCATAAAATAAACTCTTTAAAAAATTGTAAACAATCCCTATATCATCCTTACTAAAATTGAAACGGCATAAGACAAGCAGATAAAGACAAAATGAAGAGCCTTCTCTTTAAACAAATTAAACCCTTGATCTTTTGCTTTTATCTATTTTTATTCTACTATCTCCCCTTCTTCGGCGTCCTTTTTTTCATCATTATCACTTTTTTCGCCCTTGCCCTTCTCTTTTTCAGCAGAGGCCGGTCCGGCTGAACCGGGCGCTTGGTTTTGGTTAGCCTGAGAATAAGCCTTAGCGCTAACAGACTGTACCAGTTCGGTCAAGCTGGTGGTCTCTGATTCTAAAGCTGCTTTGCCCACCGCTTGGTCAAGCAAAACTTTTTTGGCTTTCTCAACTGCTTTTGCTAACTTTTCTTTATCTCCTTTATCCATCTTTTTGCCCCCCTCCTTGGTTAGTTTTTCGGCAGAAAATACAGCCGCATCCAGCTTGTTTCTTGCTTCTACCAATGCCTTTTTCTCCTCGTCCTCCTTGGCATGTTTTTCCGCCTCTTGCTTCATCTTCTCTATCTCATCCTCGCCGAGGTTAGTGGCATTCTTGATAGTCACCTTCTGTTCCTTGCCGCTAGCCTTATCTTTAGCGCTTACTTTCAAAATCCCATCGGTATCAATGTCAAAAGAAACCTCAATTTGAGGCATTCCTCGAGGAGCCGGAGGAATCCCGTCTAGGATAAATTTTCCTAAAGACTTGTTATCTGCCCCCATCGGCCTTTCTCCTTGTAAAACATGAACTTCTACCTGAGTTTGGTTGTCAGCTGCCGTAGAAAACACTTGAGACTTCTGAGTAGGAACGGTAGTATTTCTCTCGATCAGAGGAGTCATTACTCCCCCCAAGGTTTCAATTCCCAAAGAAAGTGGGGTTACATCCAATAATAAAACATCCCGTACATCTCCGGCTAAAACTGCCCCTTGTATAGCTGCGCCCATCGCCACCACCTCATCGGGGTTGACTGACTTATTGGGTTTTCGGCCAAAAAATTCCTCTACTTTCTGCTGAATTTTAGGCATTCTTGTCTGGCCACCAACCAAAATCACCTCGTCAACATCGCTCGGTTTTATTTTGGCATCTTTCAAGCAGTTTTCTACCGGCTTCATTGTTCGTTCCACCAAGTCATCAACTAATTTCTCCAATTCCGTCCTGGTTAACTTTTTATTCAAATGCATTGGCTGGTTGTCCTTCTGGGTCACAAATGGCAGATTTATTTCTGTTTCTTGGGAAGAAGACAACTCAACTTTAGCTTTTTCCGCCGCCTCCTTTATTCTTTGCATCGCCTGAACATCACCCGTCAAATCAATGTCATTTTCTTTCTTAAACCCTTCGACCAACCAATCGATAATCTTTTGGTCAAAATCATCACCTCCCAAAAAAGTATCCCCATTGGTTGCTTTTACTTCAAAAACACCATCACCAATCTCCAAGATAGAAATATCAAAAGTGCCCCCGCCAAGATCATAAATAGCAATCGTCTGATTCTGCTTTTTATCCAAACCATAGGCCAAAGCGGCCGCCGTTGGCTCGTTAATAATCCGCCTTACCTTAAACCCGGCAATCTTACCTGCCTGTTTAGTTGCTTGACGCTGAGAATCATCAAAATAAGCAGGGACGGTAATAACGGCCTCTTTCACTTCCTCGCCCAAAAACGCCTCCGCATCTTTCTTAATCTTCTGCAAAATTTTGGCAGAAATTTCTTGAGGAGTATAAGTCTTTCCCGCTACCTCAATGGCGGCGATGTCATTTTTGCCCGCAACAATCTTGTAACCCGCCGTTTTAACCGCCTGCTTGGCCTGGGAATCACTAAATCTTCTTCCCATCAACCTCTTGACGGAGTAAATCGTATTTTCAGGATTAAGGATCATCTGTCTTTTGGCCAGATCGCCAACCAAGCCCTTTATCGGTTCCACGGCCGAGGGAATAATATTGCGTCCTTCAGCACTAGGGATCACCTTCGGTTTTCCCCCTTCCACAATCGCTATACAAGAATTGGTGGTTCCTAAGTCTATTCCAATAATCTTTGCCATTTTTTTTCCTCCTTACTAAAAAAATTAATAATATATTTACTTTTTGCCCTTACCAACCTTAACTTTTGCCGGCCTAACTAAAGAGCCATTAAGAATATAGCCCCGAGACATCGTCTCTACCACCACATTTCGAGGCCCAACCTCTACCGAAACACAATCCATTGTTTCCGGATTGAACGGTTGGCCATCGCTCTTTACCTCTTCTACTCCTTCACTCTGTAAAATATCCCCAAACTGTCTAACCGTTATCGATAATCCCTTATCTTTCAAATGCTCTTGGGCTCTTTGTAGGTCTTCAAAAACTGCCAACAATTTATCAATCAAGCTTGCCGACAGATTAGTTTTAAAAAGACTGGCTTCTTTTTCAATCCTGGACTCAAGATTGCGGTAGTCAGCCACTGCCCTGGAAAGCTGTTCTTCCAGTGTCTTGACCCGCACGGTCAATTCTGCCATTTTTTTTGAATCTTTACTTTTGTTTTTGGTCATTTTTTTCTAACTCTCCGCTTCTGAAAGAAGTTTAGCAAAATAGTTTACCAATGGCACTACTTGATCATAAGATAAACGAGCCGGGCCAATAATACCAATTATTCCCTTGTAGGGACCGGCTTTATAGTCTTGATAAACCAAACCGCAAGGCTCTAAAAACTCACCTCCCAGCTCAGAACCAATCAAAAGATGAAATTCTTCTCTATTGGCCGAACTAAAAATATCTTCTACCAGTTTTAACCAAAAATCTCCTTGATCTACTAGAGCAAGGGTGGTTTTGGCAACATCAATGTCAAAAAACTCTGGCTCATCTAATAAATTAGCCATTCCGGCAGCATAAAAACCTCCTTGCTGGGTAGCCACCAGCGCTAATTGACGGGTTCGTTTGGCCAGCTCTTTGGTTGCTTCTTTGATCATTACCTCAAAATCGTTTCTGTGTTCCCATAATTTGTCTTTTGCCCCAATCTCTTCGGAAATTGACAATTTTTTGGGTTTCATCAACTGCCTAACATAAAACTTCATTCCCATTGAAGTCGGTATTCGGCCAGAAGAAGCATGTTTTTTCTTGATATACCCCATCTGCGCTAACTTGGCCATCTCATTTCTTAATGTCGCCGGACAAACCCCAAAGTTAAACTTCTTGTCCAAAAAATCACTCCCCACCGGCTCGGCTGTTTCAATAAATTCCTCGGCCAAGTGCTTTAGAATGTTTATTTGCCTCTGAGTTAGATCAGCCATTTTTTACAAACTCAAAATAAATAAGTTTTAGCAAAAGGTTAACATCACCGCTAAAAGTTGTCAAGCTTTGTTCTCTGCCAATAGCCAAACAACAATCACCGTTACCAAAAGCAAAAAAATATTGAGAAAAGTGGCAATCGCCAAATAACGCAAAATTAGAACCGCAGTTAAAAATAAGCTGGCAAAAAAACTTCTTAACAAATTAAAAAAAAACGCCTGGATCAGACTTAAAACAGCTAAAAAAAACAAAATGAAAAAAATGATTATATTTTTTAAGCTGTTTGGGTAAAAATGAAAGGCAAAAAAACCTAAGCTCAAAAACAATAAAATTGACAAGGCAAAAAAACCTTTCCTCTGGGAAAAAGAAAGCCATCCTAATAGATTCGGCGGGGAAAAAATAAAATAACCCCGTTTTTTAAGCCGGCGCCTCATCTTTCTAGTCAACATTGTGTATAATTATACAATAAATGACGACGACTACTTTGTTTCTATTCATCGTTTTGGTTTTAGTTGCTTTTTACTTCCTTTTGGAAAAGCGACTAAGCTCGATTGTAAAAAAGAACAAATCTGATGATACGATTATAGAATGGCTAAAATCTCAACAAGATCAGGTTCGTCAGTCTAATCAAAATATCAGCCAAGTTCTGCGCCAAACAGACCAAAATATCCAGCAAGTCTTACAAAAATCCAACCAAAGCATCAATCAGCGACTGGATAACGCCGCCGAATATATTTCCCGGGTTGCCCGAGAAGTGGGTCAGATGAGTGAGATTGGCCGCTCAATGCAGGAGCTCCAAGAGTTCTTGCGCAGTCCAAAACTAAGGGGAAATATTGGCGAAGAGATCTTAAAAGACCTGATCGCTCAGATGTTTCCCAAAAATAGTTTTCACCTGCAATATCAATTTAGATCCGGAGAAAAAGTTGATGCCGCCCTAAAAACAGAGGCGGGCATTCTACCAATCGATTCGAAATTTCCCATAGAAAACTTCCGGCGAATGGTAAAAGCAAAAGACGAATCAGAGGGCAAACAATACAAAAAAATGTTTATTAACGACGTTCGTAAACACATCAGAGATGTCTCTAAAAAATATATTCTTCCCGACGAGGGAACAATGGACTTTGCTCTTATGTACGTTCCCTCAGAAGCAGTTTTTTACGAAATCGTCAATAGTCCAAAGATAATCGATTATGCCAGGAGTCAGCGAGTTTATATTGTCTCTCCCAACACTCTTTATGCTCATCTTCAGATGATTCTTTTGTCTTTCGAGGGCAAAAAAATTGAAAGCCAGGGGCGGAAAGTATTTCAGCTCCTAAAGGCAATCCAAAAAGACTATGATAAAACTGAAGAGAACCTCTCTATTCTGGGCAAACACATCAACAACGCCGGGGCAAAAATGAATGATGTTTTTCAATCTTTTATCGTCTTGGGACACAAAATCAGTACCGCTAACCAACTACCGGAAGGAAAAAAAGAAAAAGAGAAAACAGGTAGCTTGCCATCCAATCATTGACTAAAAATTATTTCTTACAACTAAGCTAATGACAATTATCCTAAACAAAATTCAGAAACAGGCAGTAGACCACACCGGCTCTCCTTTATTAATTATCGCTGGGGCAGGGACCGGCAAGACCGCCGTTATTACCGAACGAATCAAGCGGTTGATTACCAAAGTCAAACTAAACCCCGAAGAGATTCTCGCTCTAACTTTTACCCAAAAAGCGGCCCAAGAAATGGAAGAAAGGATTGATACCGCTCTACCCCTAGGTTATTCCCAGCTCTGGATATCTACTTTTCATTCTTTTTGTGACAAAGTCTTAAGAAACGAAGCTGTCCATATCGGCCTTGACCCTGACTTCAAGCTTCTCACAAAAGCAGAATCGGTATTGTTTTTAAAAAGTCACTTTTTTAAATTAAAATTAAAATATTTCCGTCCTACCGGCAACCCAAATAAATTTCTTGACAGCATTCTCGCTCATTTTTCTCGACTCCAAGACGAAGATATTTCCCCCGCCCAATACTTAAAGTTTGCCAAAAATCAAAACATAAAAGCCGATACCAAAGCGGAAATAGATGAAGCAACAAAAACCTTGGAACTGGCTCGCACCTTTGTTGAATATCAACAGCTAAAGGAAAAAGAAGGAGTAATGGACTTTGCCGACCTTATCAGTAATACCCTGAGGCTTTTTAGAAATAGGCGAAATTTACGCCAAAATTACCAAAAAAAATTCCGCCATCTACTCGTGGACGAATTCCAAGATACCAATATCGCTCAGTACGAACTGGTAAAAATTCTTGCCCCGCCCCAAAAAGACACCCCCCTAACGGTAACCGGAGATGATAGCCAGTCGATTTACAAATTCAGAGGAGCAGCGGTTTCCAACATCCTAGAATTTATCAACGACTACCGATCGCCAAAAACCTTAATTTTGACGGATAACTATCGCTCCACTCAAACCATCCTCGATCATTCTTATCGGCTCATTAAACACAATAATCCCGATACCCTGGAAACAAAAATGGGCATTAGTAAAAATCTTGTTAGCCACCTTGGCAATAAACAAAAACCAATCACCTTTTTTTGGGAGGAGAGAGTCGAAAACGAAGCTTATGCTGTTGGCCAAGAAATCAAAAAACTAACCAGCGGTAAAACTGTTTACCAACACAAGGATATTGCCATTTTGGTTAGAGCCAACAATCATGCCGAACCGTTTGTCAGAGAACTGGCCAGGCAAGGAATACCTCATCAATTTTTAGGACCCGGCCAGCTGTTTCGTCAGCCGGAAATAAAAAATCTTATCGCCTACATAAAATTTTTAAACAACCCCATCAACGACATTGCCCTTTTTAAGGTCCTGTCCATTCCAAGCCTTCAAGTCTCTGATCGCGACCTAGCTTTCATAAATAGCTTTGCTCGAAAACATCTTTTAAGCCTATTTGAAACCCTAGAGATGATTAAAGATGGTGACGATAATCTGCCTCTTGTTTCCAAGAAAAGCAAAAAACAGATTAGTAAATTTGTGACTATGGTTCACCGCCATTTGAAACTTATCTCAAGCCAAACCGGCGGCCAGATTCTTTACTACTTTCTTCAAGACAGCGGTCTTTTAAAAAGCCTCCTGTCACCAAAAACAGAAAAACAACAACAAGAAGCTCTTAATGTTTCTAAATTTTTTGACAAAATAAAGTCCTTTGAAAACCAAAATCCGGAAGCTGGCGTTCTTGATCTGGATAATTGGATTACTCTTAAGCTGGAGATAGGCGAAAGCCCGCTGGCAATAGAAGCTGATTGGAGTAAAAATAACGCCGTTAACATTCTTACTGTTCACTCAAGCAAGGGGCTAGAATTTCCCGTCGTCTTTCT
>CAZHZZ010000004.1:0-2839 GCA_964537585.1 uncultured Gammaproteobacteria bacterium
TTATACTACCATTACCGGAGACTTGACCGGAGACTTGACCATTAATGACAATATTAATACCGACGGTATTCCTTTATTAATTTATGTCAAGGGAAATTTAACTATCGATGAGGGAGTGACTACCTTGAAGGGCATTTTCTTGGCCACCGGTTCGGTTACTATCAATGATGGAAATAATAAACTGACAATAGACGGCGTTGTTGCCGCTGATGTTGACCAGGATGGGATGGGAGATATAGAAGTCAAGCGATCGTTGGGAACTGATAATGAAACCCTGCCGGCGGTTGTTTTCCAGTATAATCCCAGTATGGCTTTTGCCTTTGAGGATCTTTTATGGAGTTTAAAAACAGAAGTTAGGGAGGTTTTGCCCTAGTTAACACGCAGGGCGCATCTAGCAAAATGAGAGCAAAAAACAGACAAGCAAAACAAAATGGCCAGATTTTGATTATTATGCTTTTGATAATGGCGGTTGTCCTTACTTTGGGTTTGACCGCTTCTCGGCAGGTGACCACCGATCTGAAGGTTTCTCGCCAACAAGCGGAGTCGGCCAAGGCTTATTCGGCGGCGGAATCGGGTCTGGAAAAGGCGTTGGCGGGCCTTGGCACTGATAAGACTGATTTGGAAGCGGGATATGTTAGCGCTACCGTTGAGCAACAAGACATTGGCGGTACCAGCCCGGAATTGGTTTGGCCCAGCACGGTGCGTCAGGGTGAGGGGATGTTTTTTTGGCTGACGGGGCATCATGCGGACGGGGCGATTGATTATGACAACTATTATAATGGCAGCTTAACCTTTTGCTGGCAGAAGGCGGACAATAATGGCGATACTATTCCGGCGGTTGTCGCCGCTTTATTTTATGATCAGGGGAAAAAGGTTAAATATTGGGCTTTGGATGCTGATAGGGATAGTCGGACTAATGATAATAATTTTGATGCCCCTGTTTCTCCTCCGGCTGCTAACGAATGCCCTAACAACAGTTTTAATTACTCGAAAACTATCAGTTTATCTGTTAATGACCCTGTCTTTCTTTGGATCAGAGTTTTTTATGCTGATGCTCAGCTGGGGTTTAAGGGAAATGCCAATTTGCCAATTCAGGGCTATGTTTATACTTCCACCGGGGAAGTGGCTCCGACTGACGCCCCGGAGGTGATTTCCCGGCGTATCCAGGCTTTCAAAACCTTTAAACAACCTGACCCAATTCTTCTCGAGCCTTTGGTCAGTTTCGGCGATATTAAGGCTGTTATGCCGTGAAAAAACCTTTTGTTCTGAATGGCGGTTGGGCAAATTCTATTCCCAAAAAAGTAAAGTCTTGATGGCATCATCAAGGATGAGTCGATATTCATAACCATACGCCGGAGGAAACAAGGGCGAAACACAATCTCCCAAAGGTAAAATTATGAATGAAGAGGTTAGGGGAGGTTACCACCGGCAGGGATTTGTCCCTCACAAATCCTGAGGTTGGAGACGGGGAGGGGGGCAGAAGAACAACCACACAAACAGAAGGAGTAGTTTTGTTTAATTGACGTCAAAATTGACATAAACTTGTTTGAAGAAAAATGGAAGGATAGGTAGGGGGTTGTTAAAGTATTAAAATGCTAATCTAGCAAAGCGCTAAAGTAATAAAGTAATAAATAAATTAATAAAGTACTAAAGCAATAAATTAATAAATTAATAAAGTAATAAAGCTAATAAAGCGCTAAAGTAATAAATTAATAATCAATAAGGCAATAAAACACAAGACGACTAATAGTCTTTACTAATAGGACTAATTAACTATCTCCTTTTCTCCCAATATTATTATTATTTTTACAATTACATTTGCAATTTATAGTCCGATCGGACTATAGTTTGCAAAAGAGATAAAAATGAGCAGAAAGTTAAGCGCTAAAGACAAAATTATTATGGCCAGCTTATTTCTTTTTGATCGACTGACGGAGGCGAATGATTACTTCAAGAACCCTCGCAGTATCGAACCGTATCGGTTGCGCTCGAACATGGCGGGATGGTATTTAAAAGAAATAAAAAAGGAGCCGGCGGCGAAAAATGCCCTCTATCGGCTCCGAGGAGAAGAGGATATTTCTTTTAATATTGATGATTTAGATTTCTTGATTGACCCGAAAACCTTTACAGATACCTATTATTGGCGGAAATTTAGTTTGATTGTCAATGATGAGGATTGGGATGGTCTTTGGCGATTGGTGATCTTTGATATTCCGGAAAAAGAAAGAAAAATGAGGTCCGCTATCAGGTACCATCTGAAAAAAATAGGCTTTGTTTACTGGCAAAAATCTGTTTGGGTGACTATTTTTGATATAAAAACAAAACTAGACAAAATACTGAAAGAAATAGGGGCAGAAAATTATGTTATCGTTTTGGAGGCCAAAAATATCGGTCCGATGAGTAATGAAAAGATCATTGAAGAGATGTTTCCGCTAAAAAAAGTGAGTAGTGGTTACCGTGACTTTATAAGCAATGCCAAGCTAGCTATCAAGACGAAAAACTTGTATTTGATCAAACAATCTCAGGATAACTTTGTTGACTTGGTTTATAATGACCCGGGGATTCCCAAAAATTTTCTTAGTCATCCTAATTTGCGTCGAAGAGCCCTAAATTTATTTAGACAGTTGGCTTTGACCCAACGACAAATTTCTTTAAAATAATTATTATTTTTGAAGTTAGTTTTGCAAACTATAGTCCGATCGGACTATAGTTTGCAAAAATGATAGAGAAGATTATTTTTGTTACGGACGTACTTTTATGGGATATATTACCATTAAAAGTGGATTGGTAAAGTCAGGGGTGGTTGGTAAAACCAAATTAGGGGAAATGAAAACAGGGG
>CAZHZZ010000004.1:2939-7214 GCA_964537585.1 uncultured Gammaproteobacteria bacterium
TGTTTTTATTGCAGGATGTTGGCGGTTGTTGTTATAATAGATGACGGTTGCCAACGTAGCTCAACTGGCAGAGCACCCCACTTGTAATGGGAAGGTTGTCGGTTCGATTCCGACCGTTGGCTCTTAAAGAACGACGGTCGGTGGTTGAAAAAATGGTTTTTCTGGGCCCGTAGCTCAATTGGCCAGAGCGCCTCGATGGCATCGAGGAGGTTAGGGGTTCAAGTCCCCTCGGGTCCACTAAAAAAATTAAAAAGGTTTATAATAAGGCTGGTTTTATGATGGTTTTGCCGTTTTAGGTCCATTGTCTACAGACAGCAGAGAGGAGCTAGGCGGTGTTTGTACTTTGATTAAGAATAAGAGAAAAAACCTATATTAGTTGGCCAAAAGACTTAAAAAAAATAACGGGGAGAACACAGAAAAGCATTGTTAAAGAAATTAGAAATTAAATAGGTCCGTGGTGAAACTGGCATCATAACGGTCTCCAAAACCGTCGTTCCAGGTTCGAATCCTGGCGGACCTGCAAAAATTAGATAGCTTGGTGCTTCCGGTGCTTTTTTATTTTATGATAAACATAATAAAAACCAGCCAAAAGCCCTAAGACAACGATGGCAAAATCAAATCTGTGAAACCAACTGCCAAGCACTTCCCAGTTTTGACCCAGCTTCATTCCTATCCAAGCCAGAGTATATGACCAGATGAGTGAACCGATGAAAGTAAGAATGGCAAACTTCTTAAAGTCCATTTTGGCGATTCCCGCCGGCAGAGAGATAAAGGTACGGATTACCGGTAAGAACCGAGAGAAAAAGGTGATCGCTTCCCCTCTTTTATTGAACCATTCAATCGCTTCGTCCAGCTCGTATTCAAAAACCAGGATAAATTTGCCATACTTTTTGATCAAAGCGCGGATAAACTCTTCACCGAATCGGGCCCCGATCCACCAGGTTGCCAGTGAGCCTAGCAAACAGCCAAATCCCCCCGCCAAGGCTACCAGCCAAAGATTAAACCGCCCTTGGGCAACCAAAAAACCGGAAAAAGGCATAATAATTTCTGAGGGCAGGGGAATAGAGGCGGATTCGATTGCCATCGCCAAAGCAATCCCCGCATAGCCGAATTGGGCAATAATGGTGATGATAAAATGAGAAAGGGATGTCATTAGCAAACCAGGGATAGACATGAAAAAAATTGTAACACAAAAATAAGGAGGATAAAACTTTTACAACTTGGGAGCCCAGGAGCAGATTCGAACTGCCGACCTTTCCCTTACCAAGGGAGTGCTCTTCCTAGCTGAGCTACCTGGGCAATAACGGTTACTTCAGTTTTTGCGTTTCTTTGTGTTTGGTGTGAGCTCGGCACTTGGGGCAGTATTTTCTCAAGACCAGCTTTTCTTCCGTGTTGACCCGATTACGCTCGGTGATGTAGTTTTTAGAGTGGCATTGATCACAAACCATCCCCAAAATTAGACGATTACCTTTTTTAGCCATTTTTCTTTGGAAAAACCTTTTTAATTTATAAGCTTAAATTAGACAGAGCTATTTTAACATAATTAGGCCGGCATCGACCATATTGACCGCTTTGTCTCCATTTAAGTCGGTCAAGCTCTCTTTGTTTCCGTAGTGACCCAAGAGTGTTTTTAAGTCTTTTTCATCAACGCGGTCGTCTTTGTTTAAGTTGCCGAGAGCAATAAAGGGGGCTTTGTAGATCAGTACTCGACCTCGATTTAGACTGGCGTAATATAGATTGTCCCGGGAGTCGAAGAGCGGAGTATATGCTTGGGAATAAAAGTCATTTAATTGCTTTTCTTTTTTCAGTAGCGGAACAGTCTGTGAAAGAGGGTCTGGATATAGATAAGGGAAGCGTCCGCCGCCGGTCCATTCGGCAAAGCCGATTATCATCCGATTTTGAGAATCAAATGCCGGTTGCCAGCCGTAAATGTTGTTAAATATTTGGGTGGCATCGGTGGCGTCATAGGTCAGAAGAGAAGGATTATTGAGAGGCAAAAGGTTCTGGTCGAATCGCAGAAATCGCCCTCCTTGATCATCGCCTTCTGTTTCCAGATGATAATCGGAAATGTAGAGGTGCCCGTGATTGTCTTGGCTGACCGAGCCGGGAGCACATAAAGGCTTACTTGAGGGGCAAGGATGGTCTGATCTCATGTCAGAGTTGGGGATACTTTGGCCACCAATAATGACATCAATAAGATAATCTCCCTGATAGTGAGCGGGAATTCTTACCCTGATTACCCGGCGATGAGAGGGGAGAGCGATCCATATATATCTACCTTGAGAATCAGCCCAGAGCCCAATCGGTCTTAAGAGTTTATTGATGTTATTTGTTTGGCCTAGAATTTTGAAGTCACTAAGATTGATGGATTGGGCAGGCATCTGTTTGTGGGTTAGGGGAAGAGTAAATCTTTCTAGTTTGTTGTTGTCTTTTATTAGCCAGAGATTGTTTTGGTCGGCGGAAATTCGTTGATAATTAGGCTCTTGGGTAAGATCGGTAAAGCCGTTGGTTCCGACCACCCCGTCGGCTGGTTGTCCGTTTTGCAGATCCCAAAGAGGGTCGGCAGTATTCCAAAACATGATTCTTTGGGCATCGGCAATGATCAACTGATTACTGGTAATAACAATGCCACGAGGAGAGAGAAAGCCCTTGTTGCTTAAATAATTATGCCTATCGGGAGGATTGAAAAATTGGGCGATAGCCGGGTAGGGATGGCCGGGATTTAAAGTAGGAATAGGATGTTTATAGAAAAAAACATCCTGATTGAATGTTGAAGAGGCGACGATAATATCACCATCGTTAGTAATCCCCACTGACCCGCGAGCGTCGCACATATTGCAGGTGTCTTTACCCCCTGGGCCGTAGCAAACCATACCGGGATTACCGCAAATGCCGTCGGGTCGATAAGTATCTTTAAAAAGTGTTTTTTTGGGAACACCGTTAAGGCTGAAAAGAACTAATTGTTTGTTGTTGGTGTCCGAGATCCAAACTCCGCCACTGGCAGGATCACTGGTTTGTGGATCAAATTCGATTCCGGTAGGGTTTTTAAAATTGCCGGCGAATAACTCTCCGGCCATACCTGAACTTATGGGGGGATGATAAACCAGGACCCGATTATTGCCACTGTCCGCCACATAGACAGCGCCGTTATCAGCGACCCGGACGGCAGTGGGAGAGTATAAGCCATTAAGGGAAGAGCCTTTTTTTTGGGTGGTAAAGGATGATTGGCCCAGGACTATGTCGGCTGTTTTTTGAATTTTATTATTAATCCGGGGAAAGCGTAAAACTCGGTCGTTTTGACTGTCGGTAACCCAGAGGTTACCGCTCTTATCAATATCTACGCCGGCAGTAGAAGGGTTGGCCCATCTGTGATCAGAAAAGAAACAGAGGGTTTTGTTACTGGGAGATGACTTGTTTTGATTACAATAATTGTCTTGAAAATTTTCTTGTCCCCAAACTTCATCGGCAATAGTATCAGTATCAAAGGGGCGGTTGTATTTTAAAACGCGGTGGTTGAAAAAGTCGGGCACATAAAGGTTGCCTTGATCGTCAATATCCATAGAGGCAAATGAACCGGATTCAAACATACTGGGTTCTTCTTGAGGCATGGAGCATAGAGTGCTTTTGCTGGCCTTAGCTTTTTCCGGAAAAGATTGAAAAGCGCCGTCGCCGTTACAAGCGGAAGTATTAAAGCCCGGTTGACCGATGACCAGATCGGCTTTTTTTTCTCCGCTAACGCCCCCGACTTGTAGCTGGCAAATTGAGCCTGGACAGTCCGAGTCGGTGGTGCAATTTTTTGCCGGATTATTTTGACAAAACCCCAGATGAGTGTAGCCTAAAATTCGGCTGTTCATTCCGTCGTAGATGTAGATTCGGTTGGGGTGGGTAGTCTGATCAACGATTACTCCTCCCGGACCGGCGACCTTAAAGTTGGTAATTTCTTTGGGTATGGCTTGGGCAAAGTCCGGCTGGCCTAAAACCAGGTCTGCCCAGCCGTCCCCGGCTAGGCCACGGACGGGAGCGGCTATCAAAGTTTGGGGAGTGAGGAAAATGGCAGTGAGGATAAAAATGCAAACGGTGACCCACCTTGGCTTCATCAAAAATAATAGTAGCATAAAAAATCGGGAGGTTAAAATTGAGCGCTGAAAGCTTAATGGGTCCAGGGGGTAGGATTCGAACCTACGTAGGGATAGACCCGCCGGTTTTACAGACCGGTGCGTTTGACCACTCTGCCACCCCTGGAAACGGTTCATTATACAAGAAACTGACCCGCTG
>CAZHZZ010000004.1:7314-13996 GCA_964537585.1 uncultured Gammaproteobacteria bacterium
ATCCTTCTTACAAAAGTCCCGCCGAGGGTCAATTCCAAAGTAAAATTTTCCCCAGCAAAGAAAAATTCGGACAAACTGTTTCTGACTCCACGGAGTCAAAAAACCCCGCTCGTCCATTCCCATAGGGCGTGGAGGAAAAGCTCTTACTTTGGTTGTCAATTACCTTTCAGCAGGACTGTTTTAATTATAGGGAGAGAAACTTTTAGTTGTCAAGTTTGTTTTTAGGCTTGAGAGTGGGGATTATAGGGGAATAAAAGGGGAAAAACTAAATCTAAATGAAAAACAAGAAAAAAAATGACCTTTTTAATAAAACGGGCTGTTATAATTAGCTCACAAATGCAAAAAAGAGAAATTTATCTGGATTATGCGGCGACGACACCGGTTGATCCTCGGGTGGCCAAAGTGGTGGCCAGTCTTTGGAGTAAAAGGTGGGGGAATCCTTCTTCTGCTCATTTTTCCGGTCAGGCGGCCAAGGTTGCCTTGGACCGCGCTCGTCAAACAGTGGCTGATTTTTTAGGGGCGGAAGCGGAGGAAATAATTTTTACTTCCGGAGCGACCGAGTCGATTAATCTGGCCCATAAAGGATTGATAGAAGGATTCAAAAAAGAAAGAAATGAGGTTCACTTGATTACTACTAAGATTGAGCATAAAGCGGTTTTGGAAAGCTGTCGACATTTGCGTCAGTTGGGGTGGGCAAAGATTGATTACTTGAATGTTTCTCGATCGGGCCAGATTGATTTGGATGAGTTGTCCGGATTGATTAGACCGGAAACAAGACTGGTGTCAATTGGTTTTGTTAACAACGAGCTGGGAACCATCCAGCCGATTGCCAAAATAGGTAAGTTTTTAGGAGAACTGAATAAGAAAAGGAGGAAAAGGGGCGGGAAAAACATTTATTTTCATAGTGATATCACTCAAGCAATGGGTCACCTGAATATTCAGGTTTATCAGTTGGGGCTTGATTTAGCTTCTTTTTCCGGACACAAAATTTATGCCCCCAAGGGAGTAGGCGGACTTTGGGTTAGTCCAGAGGGGCAATTTGTTCCCCAGCAGAATGGAGGAGGACAAGAGGAGGGGCGACGCTCAGGAACAGAGAATTTGGGGGGTATTGTTGGCTTGGCGGAAGCGTTAACAATAATTAAAAAAGAAAGAAAGGTTGAACAGAAAAGGCTGAAAAAACTCAAACAAAGGCTGGTCAAAAAGGTTTTGGCAACCAGGGGCGTTCTTTTACTGGGTGATCAGGCCAGTCAAGCGGCCCACATCGTTCCGCTTTGGATTGAAGGGAAGGATGGCGACTCATTGATCATGGATCTTTCACAAAAAGGAATAGCCGCTTCAGCGGGGAGCGCTTGTTCGACCGGTCGGGTTAAGACCTCTCATGTTATGGAAGCAATTGGCTTGGAGGTAAAAAAGGGAGGCCTGGTGAGGTTTTCTTTGGGTCGTTGGACAACGGAAAAGGAGATTGATTTTGCCGTTGCCGCGCTGAGGGAGGTGTTATAATCTTTTATGTCAAAAAAGACTAAGGCGAAAAAGATCACTCGCTCGACCAAGTGGAGCGAGGTTTTGGAAGACTTTCCCAAGGCGGGAGAAGTTTTGGCCAGAGATTACCAGTTTCATTGCTTGGGTTGTTTTGCCTCTCAATTTGAGACAGTAGAGGAGGGAGCCAAGGCGCACGGCCTGAATGATGAAGAGATTGACAAGATGATAATCTCTCTTAATAAGGTCGGCAAATAAGGAAGTTTAGATTAATAATGAAGCTGTTCCGCGCCAAAGTTTTGTCAAAGCAAAACTTAAGAGGGACTTTTTGGTATTTAAATCTGCAATTAGTCAAGCCAGAACAAATTAATTTTCAAGCGGGACAGTTTGTGATGGTAACGGTTGACCGGAAAAAAAATATTCGCCGGGCTTATTCGATTGCCTCTACTCCTTTAATCGATGACCAAATTGGATTGTTAATTAATGTTTCTCCGGGAGGGCCCGGGTCGCAGTGGGCGCTCTCTTGTCAGGTTGGCAACGAGGTTTTATTTTCGGGGGTTTTTGGCAAATTTGTTCTCCGTGACCAGGATAAAAATGATCTGGTGTTTATTGCCACCGGAGCGGGGATAGCTCCCCTAAAGCCTATGATGGACAGTTTGGCGGAAAAAAAAGATCAACGCTCAGTTGAGCTGTGGTGGGGATTAAAAAGACCGGAAGACATTTTTTGGCAGGATTATTTTAAGGGCTTAGGCAAAAAGTTAAAAGATTTTCGCCTCTACCCGGTTATTTCCCAACCCAAAGATAATTGGCAGGGACGGTCGGGTCGAGTTACCCATTATTTGGAAAAATTATCTAAGCAGGAGTTGGCGGGGAAAGGTTTTTATATTTGTGGTCAGCCGGCGATGATAGCGGATGTTAGTAAAATCTTATTAAAAAAAGGAGTGGTAAAAACGAATATTTTTCATGAGATGTTTTAAGACAGGTAGCCAATGAAGGCGATGGGGATTTGTAAGTAAATATTTTCTTAGCTTCCCAAAAGGATTTTTAATAAGAAAAAGAGAGTTGGCTCCAGAATAGCGCTAATCAGTGAACCGCCCCCGGGTAAGGGAAGGAAGAAAAAAGCCAAAAGGATGATTATTCCGTAAGTAGAAAGAGTTTGACCGATTTCTTCAGAAAGGCCTGCCGGCAAAATTCCCAGAAGAATTTTAGAACCGTCTAGCGGATAAAGCGGCAAAAGGTTAAAAATACCCAAGCCAAGATTGATAATAACGGTTGACTTGATAAAAGCGACTGCCCAAAAATAGGCCGGACCGGGGATAAATGGCAGAACAAGGCGGTAGAGTAAAGAAAAGAGAATGGCGGTCAGAAAGTTGCTGGCCGGACCGGCCAGAGAAATCAAAGCCTCATCGCGTTTTGGACGGGAGAGGTTATAGGGATCAATACGAACCGGTTTCCCCCAACCGAAATGAAAGATGAACAAAGCCAGGGTACCAATAGGATCGATATGAGCCAAAGGATTTAGGGTCAACCTTCCCATTAGGCGAGGGGTGGGGTCGCCTAGTTCATCAGCCACTCGAGCGTGAGCATATTCATGAACGGAGAGAGCGATTGCCAGGGCAATGATCCAAAAAATAAACATATTTTATGGTATAGTATACAAGTTCGCATTAACTTGAACAACTTTTATTTTAGAAAAAAGGAGGAAGAAATGGCCAGATGTCAAAAATGTAATAAGGGTCGATCAATGGGGAGAAAAAGTCGCCATCGCCGCGGAGTGGCTTCTAAAAAATTTGCCAACAAAGCCACAAAAAAAGGTCGCTCTTTTAAGCCTAATTTGCAAAAGATTACTTTTATGGCGGGAGGACTAACTTTAACAATGTTGCTTTGTACCCGGTGCATTAAAAAGATGAAACAGGGGAAGAAAAAGGCAAAAATTAAAGGTCAAAAGGTGGCCGATTTAAATGGCGGCGGCAGTAAAAAGGCCACCAGCCAAAGTCAAAAAAAGACAAACAAATCTTTACCAGGCAGTCAAAAGAAAAATAAAAAGACTTCCGGAAAAAAAACAAATAAGAAAAAAGTAGTGAAAAAAAAGTCTGCTAAAAAGAAAGCCACTATTTAAAAGCCTCAGGGTAGGTTTTAATAAATTCCTCAAAGTTGATCGGTTTTTTTCCTTCAATCTGGACCTGGAGGAGTTTTAATTTCTTTGCCTTTACCGCCAGGCTGATTATTTTTAAGCGTTTTTTTACTCCCCGGATATTCACTTTTGTCCATAGTCCCGGCCAAGGATACAAGGCGCGGTAAAGATTAAAAATTGCCTGAGCGGCGGGATATTTTTTCTGAGGATTGGTGATAGTTTTTTGAAAAATGGGCGGCAGTTCTAGAAAAGAAACATCTTCCTCTCTTTGTCCTTTTTGGAGAATGTCTTTTTCAAGGCCGCCATCGTTTCTGGTTAGTCGGGAAGTAAAGCTGGCTTGACGGTGATTTTGCGGTTTTATGGGTAGATTGTGGTTCAAGTAGGCATTTGTTACTTCGGGAATGATTTTAGCGGCTAAGGCAAAGAAGCGCTTATAAAGAGATTGGGCGGTGTCGTGACGTCTTATTTTCTCTTCGATCTGAGCAACAACTGGGCCATGGTCAATCTTTTCATCCATTTTGATGATGGTTACCCCACCTACCTTTTCTTGGTTAATAATCATCCCTACTGCCGGAGAAGCGCCACGATATTTGGGCAGTAGGGAGGGATGGATATTGAGAATTCCTTTTTCTAGGCGGTCAATTAGCCAGGAGGGAATTATTTTTCCGTAAACGCAACTGATGCCCAAGCTTGCTTGTGTAATTTTGTCAATCAAGCCGACCGGGACCTTATCTTGGCGCAGGCTGTCCAGCTTAAAAGTGGGGAGGCGATTATCTTGAGCAAATTGCGCCAGGGGATTGGGGGTGAGTTGTTTTTTCCGGCCAACGGGACGATCCGGGACAGTAATGAAAATCAGTTTAAATCCGGACCTTAAGAGGCTTTTGGCAACGGGGACTGAATACTGGGATGAACCGAAAAAAATGATCACCATAATAATTTTACCTTTCTCTTTCCGGAAAGCCAATCCCCAATGGACGAATCGGGGATGAGAGGATTAGGGGTGGCTACCGCATATTTTACTTTTCCCGATCCTTAATCCTTTGATTGTAGGAGCAGTTTTTTGGCGGCTTTATTACCGGGATTAATTTTTTCTAAAATGAATTTTAGCTGGGTGACCGCTTTTTTTGTTTGTTTCTTCCGGAAATAAAACTGCGCCAGCTGGAATCGAGCCGCCTCATAGTTGCTTTTTAGAGCCACGGCCTTTATCAGATATTTTTCCGCCGCCGTATCATCTGTGAGGGCTTGGTACATTAAGCCGGCATTGTAATAAAGTTTGGCGTCGGTAGGAGCAAGAACCAGACCCTGAAGAATGCTTTTTAAAGATAACTTAAGGTAATTGGGATTTATTTTTGCCAGAGTATAGTAGTTTTGCGCCGATTGTTTATACAGATTAAGATGAAACGGGTTAAGCTTTAGTGATTGTTCGCTGGCGGAGATCGCTTTATCGGCTTGTTTTTGCCACTGCCGGTTGTCTGGATTGGCTTCGTAGTTAATCAAGGCGCTCCCGGCCAAGATTTCTCCTTCCCAGGCCCAGTATTCCGCTTGACCGGAGCGCAGATTGATTGCCTCCTGGATGTTGTCTAGTGATTGGGGGTATTGGCCGGAAAAATAGTCTTTTTTAGCTTGAGCAAAAAAATAATCTGCCCGCCAATAATTAACAATTTGTAACATTAGCCAGGCGCTCATAAGGCCAGTTGCCAGTAAAGCAATTCTTCCGATTGGGAATTGGTTATTTGTTTTTTGTAAAAAGTAAGTTGGCTTGGCTTTTAGACGAGAGGAGAGAGTGAACTTCAACTTTTTTGGCCAAAAAGAAACCTGTTTTGAGGAATGACCTTTTTCTTCCGGCTCACTGTTTACCGCCAGAAAAGCAAATCCGGGTAAAAGATAAAAATAAACAGCAATGATGGTAACGGAGAAGCCAAAAAAGTTGCTAATCATAATAGAGATAAAAGCGGCCAGGCAGGCGGCCAGAAAGAGGTTTTGTTTATTTTTTTTATTTTTGATTGTCCAGACGATAAAGGTGAGGGGCAACAGTAAATAAGCAATCAAACCAATCGCCCCATTGTTAGTGGCAAAATTTAAATATTCATTATGAGCTTTGTTATAGAGAAAATCCCACTCGGAAACCAGATTGTGTTCAGTTGGGCGTACCCAGTAGTAGCTGTAGGCGAAAGTTTCTGTGCCAGTGCCCAGCAGAGGGTATTTTTTGAAAAGCTCCCAAGCGCCTGACCAGACGATTTTTCTGATATCGGTGGAAGGGGTAATGAGCAGGCCGGGTGGGGGAGGAGTTTTCGCTAAAGGTTTTTTTGACCACCGGTGTAGGGCCGAAGGTGAAAAAGGAGTTCCAAAAGTGATCACTAATCCTAGGCCGATCAACAACCAAGGGACAAGGCGCTTGCCAAGATTACTCTGGTTTTGGGGATGACGGCAGGTTGCAAGCAGGCCGATTACCACTGTTCCGCCCAGAAAACCAACAAAACCGGAACGTGATTTGGTGAAAATAAGGCAAGCGAAGAAAACGATGTAAACTAGGTAGCCCAAGCGTTTTTTATTTTTTAAATCATTTTTTAGAGCCCAGAGTAAAAAAATAAGAACAGAGAGATAGGCGGCCAGCCAATTTGGTTGCCCCAGGGTAGAAAAAACTCGAGCTTGAACGTCTTGCACCCATCGGCCCTTGTCAATGCCAAAATGCTCTAGGATTCCCCAGCCGGCCACTAAAAATCCGGAAGCTAACCCGAAGGCGATGATCTTTTTTACTTCTTTAAAATTAACGTTGCTAACCAAAGCCCAGTAAAGGATCAGATAAGCAATGGTAGAAAGTAAGCCCTGATGGAAGCGAGAATAATATCCCCAAAAAGAGGTATAAGGATGAATGGAGATTATCGTGGAAATAAGTTGGCTTAAAAAAAAGATTATCAAGGGGATATCGAAGGGGGTTTTTTGAAAAATAATTTTTCTTTTTAAAATCATTCTGAAAAGCCAAAGAGTCAAAATTAAATTGGCTGAAAAGTAAACAACAATGGTTTTATTGAATTCAAAAAGTTCTGAATTATAGGGCAAAAATGCTAAGGG
>CAZHZZ010000004.1:14096-23293 GCA_964537585.1 uncultured Gammaproteobacteria bacterium
GCCAGGGCGCCGTTAATTACCTGGCTGTAAAAAAGAGCTTTTATCGGCGACCAACCGGATAAGGCAATCGCCAGACCAATTAAAAAAACAGCCGATAAGGTCGTATAGAAAGCCTTGGCTTTTTTAAGAGAAAAATTAAGCCCCTTTTTCCAGCCAAATGTTTCCGCGACTGCATAGGCGGTAGTCACCGATAAAACAGGAATAGCCATCAGCCCGGAAGCGATGATTCCTACCGCAAATAAAGCTTCGGCAAACTGACCGGCCAGAGGGATAAGGGCGGCGGCGGCGTCAGCGGCGGTTTCGATTTTTAAACCTCGAGCATAAAATAAGGTAGCGGTGGTGATGATTATAAAATAGGAAACAGTGTTAGAAAATGCAAAGCCCCAAGTGTTTTGTGATATTTCGTGGGAAGCGTCTTTGATGCTGGGATGGTCTTCGGTTTCTTGGGTTACCTGCCAGTAGAACAAGAAAGGGGTAATGGTGGTCCCTAAAAAAGCGGTCGCTACCAGCCAATATTTGGGGCCCGGGCTGATGGGGGGAATGAAAGTGGCATGGATGACTTCTTGCCAATTGGGATGAACAAGAAAGCCGGTAACAATATAAGAAACAAAAATAAAAGAAAGAACAGCCAAAAATTTGGCAAAGGTTTGGTAATTGTAAAAAACAATCAGGCCCCAGATGCCGATGGTAATTAGAGGGAGAAGAAACAGAGTATTAAGGCGAGGAAAAATCAGGTGAAAACCGGCGGCAATGGCAGAAAAATCCGCTCCTAGAGTGGTTAAGCTGCCGGCAATGAGCATTAACGAAGCGATGACGGCGATTTTTTTTCCATACACGGAGGCTATTATTTGGGCTAGCCCTTGTTTTTTAACGTCACCAATTTTGGCGCAAATTGCCTGGATGTTTATAAGCAAGGGGGTGGAAACGATTACTAGCCAAAGTTGAGACAGGCCGGTGGTGGCACCGACTATTGAATAGGTGGAGATGCCGGCCGGGTCATTATCAGCGGCGCCGGAAATCAAACCGTGAGTGATTTTATGCAAAGATAGCCAGTCTTTTTTTTTGTTTTTTTTATAAGTCATGCGTTGGCATAGAGTATAAAGGAGAAGGCAAGAAGGTGGCAAGTAGATAATGCTATACTTAAAGCTAACCTTATGAAGAGCGGAGAAATTTATTCCAGTCTTAGGTCTTTATTGAGTTCTTTTTTAAGTTTTGACATGGCGGTTGATTTTGGCAGTGAACAAATGCGCATTTTTGTTAAAGATAAAGGTTTGGTGATAAAGGAACCGACGGTGGTGGCTAGGCAAAAGGGGAAGGTAAAAAGAAGGTTTTCTACTGCCAAAAACAAACAGGAGGTTTTAGCAGTAGGGACGAAAGCTTATCGGATGTTAGGCAAACAGCCAAAAAACATTGAGGTGGTGCGGCCAATTAGTAGGGGAGTGGTGGTTGACTTTGATGCCGCTTTTTATTTTGTGGATTATTTTTTTTCTTTAATTCGGGAAATTCCCCACCGGTTTCCTCGTTTGGTGGGACCGCGGGTGATAGTGGGCGTGCCTTCATCGGCGACGGAGGTGGAACGCCGCGCCGTAAAATCTTTGCTGGAAAGAGCCGGGGCCAGAGAGGTTTTTTTAGTGGAAAAGCCTCTTCTGGCGGCCGCTGGCAGTGGTTTGGATTTGGGAAAATCAAAAGGAATATTTTTAATTGACTTGGGCGGTGGTACCAGTGAGATTGCGGTTATTTCTTTAGGAGGAATCGTAGTTGGCCGTTGTTTAGGCATTGGAGGACTGAAGGCAGATGAGAGGATAGTTAATTTTTTGCGATTGAAATATGGAGTGGTGGTAGGCTATCAATCGGCTCATCGACTAAAGGAAGAGGCGGGTAGTTTGATTCCGGGAAATAAGGAAAGGTCAATGGTGATAAGGGGTCGGGACCTGGGCAGTGGTTTGCCCAAAAGCTTGAGAGTGAGGGAGGCAGAAGTGCGTGAAGCCCTGGCTCCTTTAGCGCAAGAAATAGTGGCGGCCGCCAAAGAGGTTTTGGAGGAGTCTCCTCCGGAGTTGACCCAGGATTTTTTACAACAAGGAGTGGTTTTAACCGGAGGATTTGCCAAGCTAGATGGCTTTGATAAGTTAGTAAGCCAGGAGTTGGGTATTCCGGCTTGGTTATCCCCTAGTCCTCAGCTGGCAACCGTTAAGGGAGCCGCCAAGCTTTTGGACAATCCCTCGCTTTTAAGGCGAGTGCGGTTGGTAGCGGGTTTAAAATAAATGTTATCTAAATTACCTTTCTTTCCAAAATGGTTTTTTGCCTTTTTAGCTATTAGCTTGCTTTTTGTTTTGATAGACTTGATTTCTTTTAGGGGCAAAAGTGGCTGGGATTGGTTGTATCGCCGTACCCAACCGTCTTTTTATTCTTGGGAATATAAGATGGCAAATATTTTGGGTGGTCATCCGGATGGCGAGAATAATAATCAAATTGATTCGGAAACCTGTTTGCATAATCAAAGTTTGGACCGGTTTCGTTTGGAGAATGCCCGTTTGAAAGAAGAAAATCAACGGGCAAGAAAATTATTAGGAGCTAGCCCGCCACTGGACTTTAAGTTTGCGCCGGTGATGATTTTAGGTTTGCCAAAAGGGAAAGTGAAGTTATCGGGTGGTCGCGATAAGGGATTTAAAAAGGGGTTGGCGGTGGTGGGAGAGAATCGATTTTTGGGGAAATTGGTTTCAGTTCAAGAATACAATTCTGAGGTTCAGCTAGTATCGGATGGGGGATTTCGTTTGGCGGTGGGAGTTTGGCGTCCTGATAATAAGCCGGGGCATTCATCTGCAAAGACAGGAGCAGGCCTGGTTGCCAAAGGGATTTTGAAGGGTGGCCGCCGACCGCTAGTAGAAGAGGTTCTTGAAGGAGAGCCGGTGGAAAAGGGTTTTCTGGTCGCTCCTTTGGGTTTTCCGGGGCGGTTTTTTATCGGTCGGGTAACAGCCGTTTCCGCTTCCGAGGGGGGTTTTAAAAAGCTTTTTGTTGATTGGGAAGGAAAAGAAGAAGCTTTTGGAACTGTGTTTGTGGTTAAAAATGGCTTACTACCTTAAAAAATGATACTTTTGTTCGTCTCTTTGATAGTGGTTGTTTTAGCCTTTGTCCAGGCGATTTTTTCTTGGCCAATTTTTCTGCCAATTTTTCTGCTTGCTTACGGGTGGCGTTCTCGATCTGATCGTTACTTTTGGTGGTTGGCTTTTTGGTCTGGGCTTTGGGTGGATTTTATTGCGGGGCATGGTTTGGGAAGAACTTCTTTACTTTATTTATTATTGATGTTTTTGTTTTGGCAATGGTGGAAAAAAGAGAAGGAAACCAGGTTGTAAATTTTTTACTTTTGCTTTTGGTCTTGGCTAGTTTTTTTGTCCTTTTGTCGCGCAGCTTTGAGCTGATGGTGATCAAGGGAAGTTGGTTTCGTACTTTAGCCCAGGAAAATCGCCTGCGCCGGGTTAAACTATCTCCTTTGCGGGGAGAGATTGTTGATCGTCAAGGCAGGAAACTGGCTGTTAATAAGGTAACTTATTGCTCTGAGGATAACTTGGCAACCGCTGAAAAAACGAAAGATGAAAATCAGTGTTCAATCGTTTCTCGCGATAAAGCTTTGCAATTAAAGGCGGCGGGCAAGTTGCTGGAAAGTAGATTTTTACGTTTTTATCCTTTAGGTTCGCGAGCGGCTCATTTAACCGGCTACCTGGGGGAGGTTGGTCGGGGAGAAAAATTAAATTGCCCCGGCTTTAAGGCGGAGGATTATACTTCTTTGGTTGGCCGAGGGGGAGTGGAAGAATTTTATGATTGCCACCTGAGAGGCAAGAACGGTTGGCGATTGATTGAAGTTAACGCTAATGGCCGGGTTTTAAGAGAGCTGGGTTCTCGTCCGGCTCAGCATGGGCAAAAACTGCGCTTAACTATTGACGGTTGGCTCCAGGACAGAGTGGCCAAGGCGATGGGGGAAAAGAAAGGGGCGGTAGTGGCCCTTGACCCGCAAAGCGGCCAGGTGTTGGCTCTTTATTCATCCCCTTCCTTTGATCCCAATAAATTTACTTTTGAACGTAATGACAAGCTGATAAGGGCATGGTTGGGAGACAGAGAGGGGTTGCCATTGGTCAACCGCGCTATTTCTGGTAGTTATCATCCCGGTTCGGTTTTCAAACCGGTTGTCGCCATTGCGGGACTGGAATCAGGCAAGATAACGGGGCAAACCTTGGTGGAAGATGTGGGGGTGATTAAAATTGGCCAGTGGAAGTATAGTAACTGGTATTGGACTCAGTATGGTCGCAAGGATGGGATGGTTGACCTAGCTAAAGCGATTAAAAGGTCTAACGATATTTATTTTTATAAATTGGGGGAGTGGACAGGAGTGGAGGCAATTGTTGATTGGGCGAGCCGATTTGGTTTGGGTAAGCCATTGGGGCTGGATTTGCCGGCTGAGGTAGGAGGAATTTTGCCTTCACCAAGTTGGAAAGAAAAGGCAAAGGGAGAAAAATGGTTTTTAGGGGATACCTACCATTTGGCGATTGGCCAGGGGTCTTTGACGACGACTCCTTTGCAGGTTACCTCAATGATGGCGGCATTTGCTAATGGGGGCCGAGTTTGTCAACCACATCTGATGATGGAGGATGATGCTACTTCTTTGACGACAAAGTGCTATGATTTAGGAATTAAAAAAGCAAATTTGGAGTTGATTAGGAAAGGCTTGGCAGAGGCTTGTTTACCGAAAGGAACGGGGTTTCCTTTTTTCAAATTTACTCCTCGGGTAGGGTGTAAAACCGGGACAGCGGAAATAGGAGATGGGACACAAGATTCTCATGCTTGGTTTACTGTTTTTGCCCCTTGGGAGAATCCAAAGATAGTTTTGACGGTTTTTTTGGAAAGGGGGGGATCGGGGTCCTGGCAAGCGGCCCCGATTGCCAAAGAAATTTTAGGGGATTATTTTAAAATAAATCAATGAAAAAGAAAATTGCTGTCATTGGGGGTGGTTTTAGCGGTTTGGCGGTAGCCGAGCATCTTTCTGGTCGCAAAGATTTTGCCGTCACTATTTTTGAGAAAGAAAGGCGGTTGGGGGGGGCGGCAGCCGGTTTTAAAAAACGAGGTTGGGATTGGTATTTGGATTATTTTTATCATCATATTTTTACTGATGATAAGAGTTTGTTAAATTGGCTATCGGATTTGGATTTATCAAATCGGATTGATTTTTTTGCCGCCAAAACAGGAGTTTTACACGAAGGGGGAATTTATCCCTTTTCTTCTGCGGGTGATGTTTTGCGGTTTGAACGTTTGGGATTGTTTTCCCGTTTGCGTTTGGGGGCGGGAGTAATGGCCCTGAAGACTTCCCCCTGGTTACCTTGGATGGATAGGGTGACGGCGGCCGCTTGGCTGCCCCGATTAGTGGGCCGGCCGGCTTTTGAGGAGATTTGGAAGCCTCTGCTTATTTCTAAGTTTGGCCGGGATTATTGGGACCAGATTTCTTTGAGCTGGTTTTGGGCTCGGGTGAAAAAACGTAGTTTACGCCTCGGTTATCCTCGGGGCGGGTTTTCCTTGTTAGCCGATGAGATTGGCAGTAAGCTGAGAACCAGGGGAGTGGAAATAAAATTGGCTCGTCATTTGACGAGATTAGACCAGGTTAGTAAGCGGTGGCGGTTAGGCTTTAAGGCCGGTCGTCCCCGGATTTTTGACCAGGTGGTTTTAACTATCCCCTTTCCCTATAGTCTGAGAGTAATCAATAAATTTTTATCTCCACGGGACAAAAAAAGATTTGCTTCAATAGAAACGATGGGGACGATCAGCTTGGTTTTACGCTTGCAGAATAAGTTTTTGAAAGACGGCACCTATTGGCTCAATATCTTGAATGTTGCCTCTCCATTTGTGGCGGTGGTTGAGCAAACTAATCTTGTTTCCTCAAAAGCTTACAATGGCCAACATTTAGTTTATGTGGGAGGGTATTATTCGCTGACAGATCCGATTTTCCACAAAACTAAACAAGGTATGTTTCGCCTTTTTGCCCCGTGGCTCAGAAAGATTAATTTGGACTTTGAAAAAGACCTGATAGGCTTTGATTGCTTTAAGTCTTTGTTCGCCCAGCCGGTAATGAGAGTGGGTTACCAAAAACAAAAGCCGGGTTTTGCCGTTGGCCCACCCGGGCTTTATTGGACATCTCTCCATCATATTTATCCTTGGGATCGGGGGGTTAACTTTGCGGTTGAGTATGGACAGAGACTAGGGAAAATCTTGACGGGAATTTCGCTTTCTTAAAGTAAAGAGTATTTAATAAATCTTAGGCGTTTTTTTAGCCCAAAAAGTAAAGTTAAATTACCGGAGAAGATTGATTTTGGACTCTAATATCCTTTGGCAAATATCCAGCGCTGAGAAGAAACCTGAGTGCAGACGACACAGGCGCCATTTTCTTTCTTTGCTCTTAAGGGCAGACAGCGGTTGGAGGCTTGAGTGCTCTGACGTATTTTTTCTTCGCAAGCGGGATTTTCGCACCAAAAAGCGGCGACAAATTTTTTCTCTTTAATTGCTTTTTCCAACTCTTTCATATTATTGGCCTTAACAATTCCTTTGACGGTCATTTCTTGGTGTTTTTGATAAAGATTTTTTTGGATACTCTCAAGAGTTTTTTTCACTTTTTCTTTTAATTTTTGTCGACTGATAGTTGTCTTTTTTCCCGGTTGGTCGCGACGGGCGATAGTTATCGTTTCTTGATCTATTTCTTGCGAACCGACTTCAATTCGCAAGGGGACGCCCTTTATTTCCCATTCGTTAAATTTCCAGCCGGGGCTGACATTTTGCCGTTGGTCAACTTTTACCCGAAAGCTATTTAAATTTTTGAATATTTTTTGGGCGTAATCGATAATATCCCGATGATTATTTTCTCTAAAAATAGGAATAATAATTATTTGGATTGGGGCAATCTTAGGAGGGAGTAGTAAACCTTTTTCGTCGCCGTGAGCGGTGATTAAAGTGCCAATAGCGCGGGTGGAAAGCCCCCAGCTGGTTTGCCAGGCAAACTGCCTTTTCTTGCTTTTGTTTTGGAAGCGGATGTTATAAACTTTGGCGAAATTTTGTCCCAGATTATGGGTAGTAGCCGCCTGAATAGCTTTGCCATTTTTGGTCATCACTTCAGCGGTGTAAGTGTTTTTAGCACCGGCGAATTTTTCTTGACGGCTTTTGACGCCGATAATGGGCTCGATAGCTAAAAAGCGACGATAAAAATCGCGGTACATAAGTAAAGCGCGTTTTGCTTCTTTTTGGGCGCCCTTAAGACTGGCATGAACAGTGTGGCCTTCCTGCCAAAGAAACTCAGTTGTACGCAAAAATGGATAGGTTCTTTTTTCCCAGCGAACCGCATTTACCCACTGGTTTAAACGCAAAGGCAGATCCCGCCAAGAAGAGATCCAATTTTTAATAATCGGGTACATAATCGCTTCAGAAGTCGGTCGGATAATCAAAGGTTCTTTGAGCTTCTGGCCACCGGCAATAGTGACGACGGCAAGTTCGGGAGAGAACCCTTCCATGTGATCTTTTTCTTTTTTTAACAATGATTGGGGAACAAAAATGGGAAAATAGGCGTTTTGAGCGCCTGATTTTTCAATCATCTCTCCGAGTCTTTTTTGGATATTTTCCCAGATGCCAAAGCCGTAAGGCTTGATGACCAAGCAACCCTTGACTGGTGTTTTGTCTACCAAATCGGCCCGATAAACCACCTCGTTATACCATTTAGAAAAGTTTTCCGACTGCCTGGTTATTTGCTTTGGCTGTTTGTCCTTCATTTCCCAATAATAGCAGATCATCGGTACAAATTCATCAGCCCCCGGGTTTGGATAAAAAGTTTCTTCTTGATTCTTTGCTTTTAATCAGCAAGAATTTGTTTTAGTGGACAAGGATAAGTTAAAAAAAATCGACAGGAGGACAGACCTTCCTTTTTGGATTGCTTTTAGTTTTTTTGAAGGGGTAGGGCCGTTGCGGTTTGCCCTTTTATTAAAATATTTTGGTTCCGCTCATTCTGCTTGGGAAGCCAAGAGCAAAAAATGGGCAGAAATTGGCGTCAGTTCAAAGTTGATAGAAAAGTTTCAGTCTTTTAAAAAGGCTTTCCCTCTTGAGCGGTTGAAGGTGCAGGCAGACGGGCGGGTGGATTTTTCTTCTCAATGGCTAGCGGACGAAGAAAGAAGGAAGCAGTTTTGGTGGGTGAAGCGGGCGGGAGGATATCGAGAGAGCAATAATCGAGTGGTGAAGGTATTGACCTGGATGGATGAAGCTTATCCGGAACGATTGAGGTTGATCAAGGCCAGTCCGCCAGTGGTTTATATTAGCGCTTCGGCAATCAAAGAGGGCGATTTTGTTCAGTTGTGGCGAAAACCGACTGTGGCGGTGGTGGGGACGAGAAAAATTACCAGTTATGGACGGGGAGTAACAGAAAAAATTGTTAAAAAATTAGTGGGAGCGGGAGTGGTGGTGATTTCGGGCATGGCTCGAGGAGTTGATGGGGTGGCTCATCGGGCGGCGTTGGAAAACGGTGGCCAGACGGTGGCTGTTTTAGGTTCGGGAGTGGATATCGTTTATCCGGCAGAAAATCGGGATATTTACGAGAGATTGGTGGGAAAAAATGATGCCCAACCCAATGATAGTCGTTTTTCCGGCTTGGTTATTTCTGAGTTTCCCCTTGGTTTTCCTCCTCTGCCGGGCAATTTTCCCGCTCGTAATCGGATTATTGCCGGCTTGTCTCAGGCGGTTTTGGTGACGGAAGCGGCCGAGGACTCTGGCTCTTTAATTACCGCCCGGTTAGCCGGGGAACAGGGCAGAGATGTTTTTGCCATCCCCGGGCCAATCACTTCTTCTTTGAGCCAGGGCACTTCATTTTTAATCAAACAAGGGGCAAAACTGGTTACCGGCGCTGATGATATCTTAGAAGAGATGGGAGTAGATAAGTCCCCGGTTTCCTTCGCTTCGAGACCCAATGAAGAAGAGATGAGTAAAGAAGAAAAACAGATTTGGCGGTGTTTGGAAAACGAAGAAAGGTATATTGATGATATAATTCGCCAGACCGGGTTGAAAGCAAGTCAAGCGGGGGGAATGTTAAGCTTGATGGCGGTTAAAGGATGGGTAAAGGATTTGGGCGGAGGCAAATGGAGGAGGGAATAAGGCTTAAAGGTCAACGTTAGGCGGGGATAAAAATA
>CAZHZZ010000004.1:23393-26579 GCA_964537585.1 uncultured Gammaproteobacteria bacterium
GGATAAAAATAAAAATGAATAAACTGATTATTGTCGAATCACCAACAAAAGCAAAAACGATTAGCCGGTTTTTGGGGGACAAGAAGGGCTATCGGGTTACTTCCACCATGGGTCATCTTCGCGACTTACCCAAGTCTAAGTTGGGGGTAGAGATAGCCGACGGCAAACGATTTGCCGTTAAGCCTATTTATGAAGTGGTGGCCAACAAAAAGAAAACAGTACTTGAACTAAAAAGATTGGCAAAAAAGGCCGACCAGGTGATTTTAGCGGCGGATCCGGATCGGGAAGGAGAGGCGATTGCTTATCATGCGGCGGTCGTCATGGATCTGTTGGATAATAAAAAATTAACAAGAGTAGTTTTTCATGAGATTACCCCTGAGGCAATTAAAAAAGCTCTTGCCCATTCCCGCGCCATCAATATGGATTTAGTTGATGCCCAGCAGGCTCGCCGGGTTTTGGATCGGATCGTTGGCTATAAGCTTTCGCCTCTGCTTTGGCGTAAGGTGAGGCGAGGGTTGTCGGCCGGCCGAGTCCAGTCGGTGGCTTTAAGGTTGGTGGTAGAACGAGAAAAAGAGATAGAAAAATTCAAACTTCAGAATTTTTGGCGCGTTTTTGGGGTTTTTTATTCTAAAAATGACCGACAGAAATTTATTGCCGAGTTGGTAAAGATTGACGGTAAACCGGTGGAGTCTTTTAAATATCACCAACTTTTCGCCGGTCGTTATCGAGTAACCAAAACCATCTTTGACCGCCGGCAGAAAGCGGAGGGGACGATTAGCTCTCTGCCCTTTGCTCCGATGGTAGAAAAAGCCAAAGAAAAGCAGACTTTGCGTCGGCCTTCACCCCCTTTTACCACTTCCACTCTTCAGCAGACGGCGGCGAGACGGTTTGGCTGGAGCTCTAAGCTGACCATGAGAATTGCCCAATCCCTTTATGAAAAAGGCTTGATTACTTATCATCGGACGGACTCGATTCGAGTGAGTTCTCAAGTCCTTACTAAGATGCGCAAATTAATCAGAGATAGTTTTGGTGAAGATTATTTATCGGAAAAGACAGTTTTTTATAAAACGAAGTCTAAGTTGGCCCAGGAGGCTCATGAAGCAATCCGACCAACAAAGTTGACACAGGAAAAAATTGAGCATAACGATCGGCGCTCGGCTAAGCTATACCAGCTTATTTGGCAAAAAGCGATTGCCTCACAGATGGCGCCAGCGCGGCTGGCGGTTACCGATCTGGTTATTAAAGACGGTAATTATCTTTTTAAAACAAAAGGAACCCGCCTTGTTTTTGATGGTTTTTCTCGGGTTTATCCCACTGTCTTTTCCCAAATTTCTTTGCCTAAAGTGCAGGAAGGAGAAAAAATTAATTATTTTGGTTTGGGAATAAGCCAACATCAAACTAAATCGCCCCCGCGCTACAGCGAGGCGTCTTTGATTGCTCTTTTAGAAAAGCAAGGGATTGGTCGCCCCTCAACCTATGCGCCGATAATCTCTATAATTCAGCAACGCTCTTATGTTGAGAAAGAAGAGGGTCGGTTTAAAGCAACTTCTTTAGGGGAGGCGGTAAGCACTTTTTTAACTAATTATTTTCCGGATATTTTAAGCTTGCCCTTTACCGCGCGAATGGAGGAGGATTTGGATCGGATAGCGAGAGGGAATAAAAAATGGACCAAGGTAATTAAGGAATTTTTCTTGCCGTTTGAAAAAAAATTTGTGGCGGTAAAGGAGAAGGCGGAGAGAGTAAAAATTAAAACAGAAAAGATTGATGAAAAATGCCCGGATTGTAAAAAGGGCGACTTGATAATTCGGGTAGGTCGGTTTGGCAAATTTATTGCTTGTTCTCGTTTCCCGGACTGTAAATATACTCGGCCGTTTGTTGTGGAGGCGGGATTTGCTTGTTCGGATTGTGGCGCGCCGGCAGTAGTCAAAAAATCAAAGAAAGGCCGCCGGTTCTATGGTTGTAGTAATTACCCTTCTTGTAAATGGGCTTCTTGGAAAAAACCGCGCCTCAAGGTTAGTATTTAATTTTTTGCAATACAGACGAAATAATAATGTTTTCCTGCCGTTCCCGGGTGATTTTTGTTGTATAATCATCCAACTGCCTCCGATTGCTTACGAATCTATACATTTGTTTTAAATAAAACTAGATAATTCTTGCAGGTGATGAATTTATGGTTGATAGACTACGTAGACCACCAAGAATAGTCCTTGGAATTAGGCGGGAAGATGTTGGTAAACTTCCGCAAAAACCTTGGGAAACGCGATGCATTGCCTATGAATATCTCCAGGGTCAAGGATTGTTTGTCAAAGGGGTCAATGCCGAAAGGGTAATAAGGAGAAAAGACGGGCAGCCACAAGAAGCGTATTTTCTTAATATGTTGGCAGGGACGGAAGTGGTTCCCAAATTAACTGGCTTAAGAGAATACCCAAATGGAAAAGTACGCTTGCTAATGGAGCGGTTGAACGGTATGTCGTTGGAAAAAGGCGGGTTGGATAAATTCAAGAGCCGACCTGCCGGCATATTTGAAGCGACTGCTCGTGCTCACCGAAAGGTAATGGATCGAGGTGTGGCTGTAGTTCGCGTTGATAAAGGGACCTATTTGATTGATAAGGGCTGGAAAGGGGAGTGGTTAAGTAAAATGGTTGGCTTTAGATGGGCTGTTGATTTAACGGATCCTAGCCCGAAATCGATCCAAAGGGCCATAGAACACTATCAGGGCTATGATGTTTGGTTAAGGCAAGGCATATTGGATGGAAGTGTTGAAATCGGACCAGATTTAGTAAGGAGGGAAGAGGTACATTTGTGGGCGATTACAATGAGTGAATGGTTGCTGGGGAGCGCCGCCAATTGGCAGCCTGAACCGGTGACGGAAAACAAAAAACAATATGAGCAAGCAGTGGCGCAAATAACCCCTTTTATTGCTGAAGAATTAAAACTAAATGCGGCAGGATTTTGGGGATCATTGGAGGATTCAAAAAGATTGAAGAGAGCGCCATTTATTAACTCTTCGATTGGGTCCGAACTCCCGCCTAGGCTTAATGAAGCGATGATGGGGCTGCTTTTTGAAGGTGAGCTGGAAAGACAAGGAATTGTCCTTCCTCGAGAAATAATTGATTTCATGTCGCGAGCGTTAAGTCCCAATATAAACGAACGCCCGGATAGCTTTTCTTGGCCTAAGCGAACAAG
>CAZHZZ010000005.1:0-5195 GCA_964537585.1 uncultured Gammaproteobacteria bacterium
CTCAGGGAACTAAGGCTCCTCAGGCGGCGGGCAAAATTCACTCAGACTTTGAAAAAGGATTCATAAAAGCAGAGGTCATTTCCTGCAAAAATTTTATCAACCTGGGCGGAGAGACAAAAGCTAGGGAAAAAGGACTGATCAAAACTGAGGGAAAAAATTATCTCGTTCAAGATGGGGATTGCGTCGAGTTTTTATTTCGGTAGATAAAATATAAAAGCTTTTAACCTTTATCTCTTTGGAGATTGTTTCTTGCGCCGAGATTTGCCACCTAAGCCTGCTTTTCGTCTTTCTCTCGCTCGAGCATCCACTGTCAAAAGCCCCGCTTCTTTTAAAATTGGTCGATACACATTGGGGTTAAAACTATTCAGAGCCCGGGACAAAGCCAAAGCTACCGCCCCTACCTGACCTTGCTTCCCTCCTCCGCGGACATAAATTTTGGCCCAAAACTTACCCAAGCTTTTAGAAATAGTAAAGGGAAGTTGATAGTGATGTTCAAGCACTTTGCCGGGAAAATACTTCTCAATCGGCAGCTGATTAACGGTCGTCTTTCCTTTGCCTCGAAAAAGGCGTACCGTCGCTGTTGCCTCTCGACGCCTTCCCTTGGCATAAGTATATTTTTTCTTTGGAACAGACTTTTTATTTTTTTTACTCATTTTTCCCTTTTACTTTAACACTCTTTTTGGATGTTTTATTGGTAAACTTATCCTGGAAAGGATGTTTTTCATCAACAAATACTTTTAGTCTCTTTAATCTTAGTTGCCGCAATTTGTTCTTGGGCAACATTCCCGATACCGCTAACCTGATTACTCGCCGAGCATCTTTTTCCATCATCTCAGTTAAGCTAGCTGCTTTTAAATTTCCCATATAACCACTATGACGATAGTACATCTTTTGCTTGGGCTTACGACCGGTAAAAACAATTCCCTTGGCATTCAAAACCACCACATAATCTCCGCCATCAATGTGGTGAGAAATGGTTGGCTTATGTTTGCCTATCAACAGCCCTGCTAATTTTGTTGCCAGCCGGCCCAGCACCTCTCCTTGAGCGTCAACCAGATGCCAACTTCTCTCTACTTCAGATTGTTTTTGCGAATAAGTCTTCATGATTTTTTATTTGATTTACTTTTTTTATTTTTTTTATCTTTATCGGCGTCTTCCCCTTTGTCAGGCCGCTCAAGAGAAATATCCTTGGCAAACTCCAGTCGGTAAATCACACTCCCATCTCCTTTTCTTATTTTAACTCGTCTTAATTTAGTAAAACCACTCTTTTTTTCTTTTAGCTGAGGAAAGACATTATCTATCAGGTGATTAACCCACTTTTGATCTTGCAATAACTGATACAAATAGCGCCGCGCCGATAATCCACCAGACTGGCTTCGAGAAATCACCCTCTCAACCAAACGCTGAGCCACCAATGCCCTTGGCTTTGTCGTCTCAATCTTGCCCCTTTTTAAAAACGACTTAAGAAGATTCTTTTGCAAGGCTCTTTTGTGATCATAATCACGGCTTAGTTTTATTTTTTTGACTCGATGACGCATTATTCCTCTTTCAGAGCAACGCCCTTACTTTTTAAAACCTTAACTAGTTCTTCGGCCGATTTTTTACCAACATTTTTGATGTCTAAAACTCTTTGAACATGAACTCCCTCAAAATCCCCTATTTTTTCATAGCCCGCCTTCTTAAGGGCATTAACCAATCTTAAGGGAAGATTAAGCTCTTCAACCAAGAGATCATCATCTATTTTTTTTACCTTTTTCTTTTTAACTGCCCCTGGCAAAGATACTTTTTTAGGAGTTTGTATTTGAGAAAAAACGTCAGTCAAAATAGAGGCGGACTGCTCTAGGGCCTCGGAAGGAGTAATCGTACCATCTGTCTCGATCTTTAAGGTTACCTGGTCAAAATCTGTTTTTTTACCCACCCGAACCGGACTAACTTGACAGCTCACTTCAACGACGGGATTGAAAATAGCATCAACGGAAATAACTCCAAACTTATCTTCCTTATGCTCATCAGCCAAAGAGTAGCCAACTCCTTGATCAACCTGAAAATCAATCTTCAACCTTGACTTCTTGTCAGCCAGATTAGCCAAAACCAGGTCCTTATTGGCAATCTCCACCTCTGCCGGGACTTTGATATCGCCTGCCTTCACTTCTCCGGGCCCAGTCTTATCTAAATTCATTTTAAAAGATTTTGCCTTGCTAGACTTTATTTTTATCTGCTTGATATTTAAAACCACCTCTATTAAGTCTTCCTTCACTCCGGGAATACTGGCAAAAACATGCGTTGCCCCCTTAACTTTAATCTGGGTCACCGCTAGTCCCGATAAACAAGAAAGCAAAGTGCGACGCAAACCATTGCCAACCGTATAGCCAAAACCACCAAATAATGGTCCAACAGAAAAAACACCCTTTGTTTTTGTTTCCTTATCTTTTTTAATTAAAAACTGATTAAAACCTTTCATCTTTTTTATCCTCCTTTAAAAATTAACGTGAATAAAATTCAACTACTACATCTTCTTTCATATCCTGCGGCATATCCTCTCTTGAGGGGATCTTTTTTACCTCACCGCTTCCCTTTGCCGCCTTCAACCACGATGGAACCTTTATATCTTTTCTGCCCATCCATTCTTCAACCACTACCAGCCCTAAGGCAATTCGATCAAGAGCTACTTTGTCGCCAACCTTAGCCCGGTAAGAAGGACTCATCACCTTTTTCTTATTGACAAAAACATGCCCATGTCTAACTAGTTGGCGAGCCATAGATTTTGACGGCGCCAACTTCAAGCGATAGACAATATTGTCCAGGCGTGTTTCTAATAATCTTAAAAGCTCTTCACCTTTATTGTCTGATTTAGTCGCTTCTTTGTAATAGTTTTTAAATTGTTTCTCTAAAACCCCATAATAACGCTTTATCTTCTGCTTCTCTCTCAGCTGAATTCCAAACCCAGATGGCTTAATACCACTTTTTATCCCATGAACCCCCGGAGGAACAGCCCCCTTTTTTTCAATGGGGCACTTTGGTGAAAAACACCGTCCCCCTTTCAAAAATAATTTTGTTCTTTCTCGACGGCATAGCCGACATTTATCACGTACTCTAGCCATATTAACCTCGCCTCATCTTGGGCGGGCGAGGACCATTATGGGGAATCGGAGTAACATCAGAAATAGACAAAATGTCTAGCTCCCTTTTAGCCCGCAAAACTTTTAACGCCGCTTCTCTACCGGCACCCGGTCCCTTGGTAAAGATCCTAACTTTTCTCAAACCCATTTTAATTGCTTCTTCAACCCCTCTTTCTACCGTAGTAATAGCCGCATATGGAGTTGACTTTCTTGTTCCTTTAAAGCCAAGTAATCCCGAGGAAACCCACTTAACCACATTTCCCTCGTTATCTGTCACCGTAATCATCGTATTGTTAAAAGTAGCATTAATATAAATCCGCCCCTCGGTCAAAAAGCGTGGCTTATTTTTTTTAATGAATTTCTTCTTGCTTTTATTTGACTTTGCTTTAACTTTAGCCATTTTTTACTAATAAATTTTTAAATTTCTATTTGCTGGCCGCCCGTTGCTGGGATTCTAATTTAGCCCACATTTCCTTAGTCAAAGATCCCACTGTTTTTCTCTTTCCCTTCCTGGTTCTGGCATTGGTCCTGGTTCTCTGCCCTCTGGTTGGTAATCCCAAAATATGTCTTATCCCTCGATAGGCTTTGATTGCTCTCAATCTCTCAATATCCTGTTTTATACTGCGTCTTAAATCTCCCTCCGTCTTAAACTTTTCTAAAGCATTAATAATCCTGCCCCTTTCCTCAGCGCTAAGTTGACGAGCCCTTTTGTCCGGATTAATATTGGCCAATTTAATTAATTTGGATACATTACTCCGACCAATACCATAAACCCTGGTCAAGGCAATCTCAACTCTTTCGCCATCTGGTAAGTCAACTCCTCCTATCTTCATAAGTCAGCCCTGTCGTTGATTATGTCTTTTATTACTACAAACAACATGTAATCTTTTTCGCCTTCTAACGATTTTACAATTGCGACACCTTTTTTTTATGCTTGCTTGAACCTTCATTTTTATTTTAATCGATAAACAATTCTTCCTTTTTCAAGGTCATAGGCGGAAATTTCTACCTTGACTCTGTCTCCGGGAATAACCCTTACATAATGAACCTTCATCTTGCCTGCCAAATAAGTAAATATCTCCTTGCCGCTATCCAGTTTCACTCTAAAGGTCGTATCGGGAAGAGCTTTAACAACCGTTCCTTCCACGACAATCTTATCCTTCTTTTCTTTGTTTTTCATCGGACATTGCTTTCTCCCAAAAATATGGAGTTAACGCCAAACCACTCTTGCGGCCAACCGCTACCGTTTTCTCAAAAAGCGAAGATATTTTACCATCCTCAGTGGAAATTGTCCAGCCATCACTCTCTGTTATTAGGCCAGAATTTGTCTGAGAGTAAATCACTTCTAGGGCTAAAGTCTGTCCTTCTTTTAAAACCGATTGACTGCTTTTTTGACTCTCATCAACAAAACAAGGAATAAATGGCTCTTGGTGTAATTTTCTACCAACTCCATGACCGGTTAAACCGCGGGCACAGTAACCAACTCCTGCTCCTTCAATCCCTTCTTGAATCTGTTTGGAAATATCTTTCACCTTATTGCCCACCCTTGCTTCTTCTATCGCTAAAGATAAAGCCCTTTTTCCGGCAGCTAAAAAACGACCATAACGATCAGTCCCTAATTCCCAACTATAAGACATATCAGTATGATATCCCTTGTAGAAAGCGCCAATATCCAAGCTCACCAAATCTCCTTGGGCAAACTTTCTACCTTTAGGTATGCCATGAACAATTCCTTCATTCAGATTAATACAGCTAGCCCACCGATACCCCGGCACCATTTTGAAAGAAGGTTTAGCCCCACTTTTGGTAATTTGATCATCAATAATGTTTTCCACCTGCGAAAAACTGACATCTGGACGAATAAACTTAATTGCCTTTGCCATCACTTTTGACAAAATCATCCCTCCCTGCTTCATTTTGTTAATCTGATCAGTACTCATTTTGATTTAATTTTTTCTAACTTAGCAACAATATCTTTATGAATTTCTTCAATACTCCTCTGACCATCTATTCTCACCAGTAATCCTTTTTGCAAATAAAAATCAACCAAAGGGCCAATGTTTTTTCTATAAAAAG
>CAZHZZ010000005.1:5295-25192 GCA_964537585.1 uncultured Gammaproteobacteria bacterium
TCTTTTCTTAAAAGACTCCCGGCCGAAATGTGAACTAATCCAAAACGGCGTGATAAAAGTTTGGATTGTTCTCCCTTACCACTTCCGGATAGGCCGATAATAACTAGATGATACCGCTTATTTTTATTCATTGCCGCCTTAATTATTTTCCCACATTATAAATAATGATCGTATCGCCAAGTCTGAACCAAATTTTCCAAAAGACGGTGGATCTCTAAAATAACCGAAACGACAATCAATATCCCTGTTCCCCCCAAAGCTATTGCAGAAATATTGGTCAGTTGACGAGCAACCGAAGGAAGAACCGCCACTGTACCTAAAAAAACCGCCCCAATTATCGTCACCCGAGAAAGAAGAAAGGAAATGCGCTCCTGGGTCATCTTACCTGGCCGAATACCGGGAATAAATCCTCCCGATTTTCTTAAATCTTCGGCAACATCCTTAGGGTTAAAAACAACCGTAGTATAAAAATAGGTAAAAACAGCTACTAAGATAAAGTAAAATAAGTTATAAACTAACCCATCAGTTCGAAGCCAAGAGGCAATCATCTGGGCGGGAACAGCAATTCTCTGGTTGGGTAATTGCGCCAAAGCGCCGGCGCCAAATGAAGGAATCATTACTAAAGAAAGAGCGAATATAATCGGCATGACTCCGGCTGTATTTACTTTAAGGGGTAAAAAACTATCCTGTCCTCCGGACCCAACCTGATCCTTGATGCGACGAGCATAACTAATAGGCACTTTTAAAAAAGCCTCATCAACCATCACTATCCCGGTTACGAGAACTATTGTTAAAATTAAAAAAACCATTATCTGAAAAAGATGAGACTGAGAACCAGTCGACATTGTCTGAAAAATCGATACCGGATATCGCGCAACAATGCCAATAAAAATCAATACCGAAACACCATTGCCCACTCCATACTGATTAATCAATTCTCCTAAAAACATCAAAATCATCGTTCCGGCCGCCATTGTTCCTGCCAATAAAATAATCTGATACCAACCTATATCAGTAATCAGCCCTTGGCCACGAAGAAGAAAATACATCCCTACAGATTGCAATAACGCTAAGGGGAGGGTCAGCAGTCTGGTATATTGAGATATCTTTTGGCGTCCATACTCGCCTTCCTTTTTAAGATCATCAATTTTAGGAAAAACAAAGCCAAGAAGCTGGAACATAACTGAGGCGTTAATATAAGGCCCCAGTCCCAAGGCAATTACAGAAAAATTAGCTAAAGTTCCTCCAGAAAAAATATCTAAAAGAGCAAAAAACTGGTTCTGAGAAAAAAATTGCCTCAGAAGGGTAGTGTTTATGCCGGGAGATGGCAGGTGGGCCAAAAAACGAAACCAAATTAAAATTAAAAGAGTAAACAAGAGTCTTTTTCTAATCTGCGGGACCTTCATCCCCTCCCAATAAACACTAAGCGCCTGCCCAATGTTTGCCGTCTCCTTCATTTTTTTGATTCCACTACCTTGCCACCGGCTTTTTTTATTGCTTGAGTTGCTTTAGCAGAAACCGGCAGAAAAATTTTTAAGGCTTTGGTCAACTCTCCTTTGGCTAAAACTTTAATCTTAGCTCTTGGGTTTTTGATTATTTTCTTGGCAATCAAAGATTTTCGATCAACCTTCTCCCCCGGCTTATAATGATTTTCGAGCAAAGAAAGAGAAATTGATGTCGTTGGCCACGCCTTCAATCGCCCTTTGCCTCGCCACAAAGGCAATCTTTTTATCAAAGACTTTTTGTGTTTTGTTCCTTCAAAAATAAGGCCAACCTTAGAACGAGATTTCTGGCCTCCACGTCCCCGTCCAGAATGTCCCCCCCTTGAAGCAAACCCACGACCAACCCTCTTTTTTCGCTTAATCGTCTTTGTTGGTAACAAATTATGTAAATGCATCATTTTGAGTCTCCAGAGAGCTGCAGTAAGGCTTTTTCCACTGCATAGACAACCGTGGTTTTGTTCCTGGAGCCAAATATTTTGGCAACAAGATTATCAAGCCCGGCCAACTGGGAAATAATTCTGATCGGTCCACCAGTGATCAATCCTGTCCCCCTGGGGGCGGGCTTAAGCAGAATCTGAGAAGCCTTATACTTGACCTTGACTGTTTTAGGGATAGTTTTGTCATCTTCTCCTCTAAAAACAACCTTTACCAGCCTTTTTTTCGCCCTTCTTTCTGCTTTTCTTATCGCCGAACCGACATCCTTGGCTCTCGCCAAACTCATTCCCACGCTACCTTTACCATCTCCTACAGCCACCAGGGCAGTAAATCCAATCTGGTTACCACCTTTATTTTTATTAGAAACCCTTTTGATTTGGATCACCTTGGTTTCCAGGCCGTCATTATCTCTATCTTTGTAAAAACCGGGTCTACTTCTATTCATATTCATTAAATTAAAATTTTAACCCCCCTTTCCTTGCTCCTTCGGCAAGAGCTTTTACCCGACCATGATACGCATAACAACCACGATCAAAAACTACCTTTTTAACTCCCTTGTCCAAGGCCAGCTGAGCCAACATCCTGCCCACCTCAAAAGCCTCTTGACACTTATTTAACTTTTTACTCTTGTATTCTTTTTTTTTCTTTAAAGATTTACTAGAAAAAGCCACCAATGTTGTCCCCTGAACCAAATCAACAATTTGTGACCAGATAAAACGATTAGAGCGAAAAACAGAAATTTTCCGCCTTGCCCCTCCTTGTTTTATCCGACCTCTAACTTTATTTGCTCGGCGAACTGATTGATTAAGTGTTTTTTTCATCTTGTTTTTTCCTTTACCTTAGGCTTCAGTAGTTCTGGCTGCCTTTCCCGCTTTTAATTTAATAACCTCGCCTTTATAGCGGATACCCTTACCTTTATACGGATCAGGTGGCTTTGCCTTTCTAATCTGAGCCGCTAATTGACCCACCTTCTGCTTATCCGCCCCCCTGACTGTTATTTCATTATTCTGCGTCTCGACAACAACTCCCGGGAGAGGAGAAATTTTGACCGTATGAGAAAAGCCCACTATTAGCTCTAAATAATTATCCTTTACTTCGGCTCGATAGCCGGTACCTGATATCTCTAATGTTTTTTGCCATTCTTTGCCAACCCCCGCCACCATATTTTGCAACAAGCTTCTTATCGTTCCCCATAGCGCTCGATTCTGTTTGCTATCTTTTTCAATCCCTACCTCTATTTGATCAGGTTTAATATTAACGACTATTCCTCGAGGAATTGCCTGAGAAATATCACCATTTTTCCCTTTTACATTCACCACTCCCTTGTCCATTTTTACTTGAACATCGTTAGGAACGATTATTGGTTGTTTACCAACTTTAGACATGTTTTTTATCTCACCCAAGCTCTACTAACACTTCACCGCCAAGGTTTTTTTTACGGGCTTGACGGCCAGTCATCAACCCCTTAGGGGTAGACATTATAACTAATTTTCCTTCTTGAGGATAGGGAATCTCCAATGCCCCGGCATAAAATCGGCGTCCGGGCTTAGAAAAAATCTTAACCATGACCAGGGGTAAAGAGGAATCTGTTTTGTAAAATAGTTGAACTTTGATCGTTTTTTTACCATCAACATCAACAACCAGATAACTCTTAATAAAGGTATTTACCTTGAGCAAGTGGGCCATTTTCTCTATCATTTTAGACCACGGCGAAACCACTTCCGGCCTCCCTGCCATGTAGGCATTTTTAATCCTAATTAAAAAATCTCCCAATAAATAGTTCATATTTTTATTACCAACTAGCCTTTTTAACTCCGGGAAGCTGTCCCTTTCCTGCCAATTTTCTAAAACAAATTCGGCATAAACCAAAATATCTAATATAGCCCCTTGGTCGACCACACAACTGACATCGATTACGATAGCGTATTTTGTGCTTTAGTTTTTTCGTTTCTCGAACAATCTTTGCTTTACTAGCCATATTTACTCCTTGGCAAAAACAAAACCAATCGCCTTTAATAACTTTTTTGTTTCATCCCCACTATCGGTACTAACGACCATTGTTATCTCCATCCCCCGTTCTTTTCTTACCTTGTCCACATCAATCTCGGGAAAAACGGTATGCTCGTTCAAACCAATTGTATAATTTCCTTTCTGATCAAAACTTTTTGGCGATAAGCCACGAAAATCTCTCAACCGCGGCAAGACCACAGCAAGTAATCTTTCTAAAAAATCGTACATCCGTCGCCCCCTTAAAGTAACTTTTAAGCCAATTGGATCTCCTTGTCTTAGCTTAAATCCAGAAACTGCTTTTTTGGCTCGACAAACAACCGGTCTTTGTCCGGTAATTATTGCCATATCATTACTGGCAGTGTCTATAACCGATTTGTCTTCCATTGCATCACTAATTCTCATGTTAACAACCACCTTGACAAACCTAGGCGTTGCCATAATATTATTTCTAAGCAAATCTTTTTGCAGTTTCGGAACAATCTTTTTATTAAACGAATCAAATAGCATTTTTACCTCCATCAAGCATGCCGGAACAACGCCGACAAACTCTTATCTTTTTTCCTTTCTGTGTTAATTGAAAGGCAATTCTTGTTTTTTTCTTGCAATCAGGACAAATAACGGCTACCTTCGAGGCAAAAATCGGCCGTTCTGTCTCCAAAATTCCTCCCGGCTTATCTTTTGACTGAGCCTTAACGTGCTTTTTAACAACATTTATTTTTTCCACCAAGACCTTGCCTTCCCGACTAAAAACTTCTCTAACCTTCCCTTGCCTGCCTTTGTCTTTGCCTAAAACCACTTCTACCTTATCCCCTTTCTTTATCTTCATTTTTACTGGTTTACTAATCTTTATCTTATTCATTGTTTACAATACTTCCTTGGCGCTGGAAACTATTTTGGAAAATCCCTTTTCTTTAAGCTCTCGGGCAACTGGACCAAAAATTCTTGTTCCCCTTGGATTCCCTTGTTCATCAATAATCACCGCCGCATTATCGTCAAACCTAACATAAGAGCCATCCTTGCGCCGATACTCTTTTCTCACTCGGACGATAACCGCCCTTACTTTTTCTTTTTTCTTAACCACTCCTCCGGGGGCAGAATCTTTAACCACGGCCACTACTTTGTCGCCTATTCTAGCATAATACTTTCTTGAGCCGCCCAAAGAATGAATAAGCATCAATCTTTTGGCCCCCGTATTATCAGCCGACTTTAAAATAGATCTTAATTGCAACATGTTTAGCTCTTTTTAATAACTTTAACAACAACAAATCTCTTTAACTTACTTAACGGACGACTCTGGGTTATTTCTACCTGGTCTCCCAACTTAGCTCCAATCTGATTGTCAGCATAAAACTTTTTTCTCTTAGTAACAATTTTTCTGTAAAATGGATGAGGTTGTCTCTTTTTCGACAAAACAACAACCGTCTTGGCCATCTTGTCAGAAATAACCTCGCCCCGAAACTTTTTTCCCTCAGTTTCCTTTTTGCTTTTTTTCTTCATTCATTTCTCCTTTTGGCCAGCTCTTTTAACTTAATTTCGGTAATATATGTTTTAATTATGGAAATATCCTTTTTCAGTCCTCTTATTAAGGCAGTATTTTTTAACTTTCCCTGCCCCAACTTTATCCTGGCTTCCTTCAACTGCTTTATTTTATCGTTTAGCTCCACCTCAAGCCCAAGCAAATTCTGTTTCTTTAATTTTTTCTTATCATTAACTTTCATTTTATTAGCTCCTTATAACTACTTTTGTCAAAAAAGGAATCTTGCTAGCCGCTCGTCGTAAAGCTTCGCGGGCCGCCTCCTCTTCAACTCCGGCGATTTCAAACAATATTCGCCCCGGCTTAACTACCGCTACATAAATATCAACATCTCCTTTTCCGCCTCCCATTCGTACTCCCGGTGATTTTTTTGTCACCGGCTTATCGGGAAAAACTCTGATCCAAATCCGACCGCCTCGCTTAGTGTAATTAGTAATCGCTTTTCTCGCCGCTTCTATCTGAGCCGCTTTTAACCAGGCTGTTCCCATGCTTTTCAAACCAATATCGCCAAAAGCAAGCTTAGATCCGGCAATAGAAACGCCTCTCATCTTCCCTCTAAACTGCTTCCTATATTTGGTTTTTTTCGGTTGCAACATCTTTTTTTAAGCCTTTCTGTTTATGTAAACCTTTAGTCCGATATATCCTGATCTAGTCAAAACCGGTATCTGAGCATAATCTATTTTTTCTCTCAATGTGCTTAAGGAAACTTGACCACGCTGAAATCCCTCTTTACGAGAAATCTCAATCCCATTGATTCTCCCCTTAAGAACAATTTTCACTCCTTTGGCTCCCATGGCCATTACTCTATTCATTGCTTGATTAATAATCCGTCGATAGGGCATCCTTCTGACTAGCTGATCAGCAATTCTCTGTCCTACTACTCGTGCTGAAAGATCGGCATTTTTAAACTCCTCAACTTCCAGCTCCATATCTTTTTCCGGATCAGGGACAGAAACTAACTTAGACAGGGCCTTTTTTATCTCCTCTAGTCCTTTACCGCCGCGACCGATAACCAAACCCGGCCTGGCCACCACGATAATAACCTTCATTTTTCCTCCTACTCTTTCAATTTTTATCATCACCAGTCCGGCTGACCTTAACCTTCCTTCTAAAAATTCTCGGATTTTCAAATCTTCCACCACTAACTTCGGATAATCTTTTTTAGAAACAAACCATTTCGATTCCCAATCAACCCCCGATTCCCTATTGGCCAGTCTAAAAACAGTAGGATTAACCTTATGTCCCATTTTTTACTAAACCCCCTCCACTTCGATAAACAAATGACTCATTCTTTTTCTTATCAGTCCGCTATTAAATCTAGATCCATGCGACTTGTCCATCCGCTTTAGCCTTGGTCCTTCATCAACGGTTATTTTTTTAAATACCAGTGATTTTTCATCCAAGTCAAAATTGTGTTTAGCATCGGCAATTACTGTTTTTATTCCCTTAATCATAATCAAACTGCCCTTCTTATGAAGAAATTTCAGTCTCGTCAAGGCTTCTTGGGGAGGCAAAACCTTAACTGCCTCAGCGATTAAGCGAAGCTTCCTTGGTGAAATACGCAAATATTTCACTGCCGTTTTAACAGCCACTGGCTTTTTTGTCAAAGAAACAGTCTTTTTTTTGCCTGAATGTTTCTTTAGCGTTTTTTTTAAGCTAGAAGCATTGTCGTTTTTATTCATTGTAATAATTTTTTTTAAGTCTTTTCAATAATCCTCTTAACTACTCGACCATGACCTCTAAAGGTTCTTGTGGGAGAAAATTCTCCCAGATGATGACCAACCATATCTTCACTAACAAACACCTCAATAAACTTTTTGCCATTGTGAACCATAAAGGTGTGACCCACAAATTCCGGTGGGATTTGACTTGATCTTGACCAGGTTTTAATCGCTTCTTTTTTACCACTTTGGGCTAATTTTTTTATCTTTTTTACTAGTCTTTGATCCACATATGGTCCCTTTTTTGCGCTCCTGGTCATCTTTTTTTCACCTTTCTTTTAATAATCAGCCGATCAGAATATTTTCGCCTTTTTCTGGTTCGCTTGCCTAATGCCTTCTTGCCCCAAGGAGTTTTGGGGAACTTCATCCCGATCGGACTCTTTCCTTCACCACCACCGTGAGGATGAGAACCCGGGTGCTGGGCTACTCCTCTAACCGTTGGCCTTACTCCTCGATGCCGGCTGTCACCCGCCTTTTTTAGTTTTATCGTATTCCAAGAAACATTTCCCACCTGACCAATAACCGCCTTTGCTTTTTTACTAAATATCCTAATCTCGCCCGAAGGAAGCTTTACCACTACATTATCGCCTTCCTTACTCTGTACAAAAGCCGCCACCCCGGCGCTTTTAACCATCTGGGCACCTTTACCGGGAACAATTTCCAAATTATGGATGGGGATACCGGCCGGGATATGCTCCATAAACATCGCATTGCCCGTTCTTACGATTGTTTTCTCGCCCGCTATCACCTGGTCACCAACTTTTAAGCCCTCAGGACAAAGAATAAACCTCCGCTCACCATCCTGATAAAGTAGTAAAGCTAAACGAGCGGTCCGATTTGGGTCATACTCTATCGACTCTACTCTCGCCAATATTCCCTCCTTATCCCTCTTCCAATCAATCTTTCTTATAAACCTTTTTTCCTCTCCCCCCTGATGCCTAACCGATATCCTGCCCTTGCTGTCACGACCAGCATGTTTTTTTCTGATTTTAATTAGTTTCCTCGTTTTTTTCTTAGTTTGTTTATCCACGCTTTTTCTCCTTACCAACTAACAACTGTTTTATCTTTTCCCCCTCCTTCAAAAAAACCATCGCCTTTTTCCTATTACAAAGACGATGTTTTGTCCTTTTGCGTCGACTGGTCTTAGTTTTTCCCTTCAGATTTAACGTATTAACCTTGTCAACTTTGACGCTGAAAAAATTTTCCACTTCTTGCTTTATCTGATGACGATTAGCTTTTTGCCAAACCCAAAAGTGATAAACTCCCCTTTCCTGATCCATCAGGGCTTTCTCGCTTAAAACCGGCTTTAACAAAAAGTCAACAGTCATTATTTCTTCTTTAAAGATAAACCATTAAAATACTCAATTGATTTTTTATCCAAAAGATAAAGGTCGCCACTCAGTAAACGATAGGCGCCAGCGTCTTGAGAACGGTAATAAGATAAGCTTCTGACTCCCGCCAAGCTTTTTAAGTTTCTCACTCCCCTAAAATCTTTTTTGATCGATTTGTCAAACATCAAGCATGCCTTGTTTTCTTTTTTTTTAGAAATCGTCGAAAGAGAAACCAATTTTTCTAAAATCTCTTTCGACTTCTTGGTTTTAAGAGGCAAACTCTCCCAACCGTCAACAACCACTAGGCCTCCTTTGGAGTACCGATCAGAAAGAATTGATAAAAGAGCCAGTCTTTTCATTTTCTTAGGCATCTTTAATCGCCAATTTACTCCTCGAGGGCCATGGGCAACACCACCACCAACAAAAATCGGCGCCTGCCTGCTGCCATGACGAGCTCGTCCCGATCCCTTTTGAGCCCAAATTTTTTTCTTTGAACCAACTACTTCACTTATCCCCTTGGCCCTGGCTCCTCCTTGGCGCCGACGAGAAAGATGAACTCGCACCGCCTGAGAAACGACCATTTTATTAGGTTTAACGCCAAAAACTTCCGGGTTAAGTTTAACCATTCCTTTCTTGGCTCCAGAAAGAGCAAAAACCGGTAAACTAAAAACTTTTTTGCCGGTTGTTTTTTTATTCTTCTTCATTTTTCCCTTTTTCTTTCTTTGGTAATTTTTTTCCATCTTCTTTTTTTATTTTCAAGCCTACAAAATCTTTTTTTCGACCGGTCTTTTTTATAAACACCCAAGAGAGATAATGACCGGGCACCGCTCCCTTTAGCCAAAGGTCACCACTATTGCCATCAACATAAACCACCAAAAGGTTTTTTACCGTCAAACGATGATTACCATAATGACCGGGCATCTTTTTCCCTTTAATAACTCTCCCCGGCGTCTGGGGACCAATCGAGCCGGGGGCTCTTTCTCGATCTGACTGCCCCCTGGTCTTGGGTTGACTGTGAAATCCCCACCTTTTAATAACCCCCGCAAAACCTCTTCCTTTACTAGTGCCAACAACATCTACCAAGTCACCAACCTTAAAAACCTGGTCTACCTTGATCTGACTACCAACCTTAATATCTCCTAACTCTTCGACCTTTGCTTCCATAAACTTATAAAAGTTTTTCTTTATTTTCCCTTTCCTCAAAATACCCAAAACCGCATTTCCCAATTTTCTTTTTTCCCCAGAACCACTAACCAGTTGAACAGCCGAATAACCGTCCGTTCCCTTTTTTGTCTTTACTTGAGAAACAAAACAAGAACCAGCTTTTAGAGTCGTAAGCGGAATAAGAACTCCCTCCCGGTCATAAGACTGGCTCATCATCAACTTCCTGGCCAAAAACGCTTTTATTGCCATAAAATTTTTTGCTACTTATAATTTCGTCAAAAAAAATAGAGCCAGAGAAGGCTCTAATAGAAACAACCTCTCTTGATTATTTTTCAACAACTATTAATTGTTATTTTATAAAAAAATACATAAATTTATATCTTTACATTTTTATCTCCACCTGAACTCCCGCTGGCAGTTCTAGGTATTGAAGAGAATCAATTACTCGTGTATTTGCTCCCAAAATATCAACCATTCGGCGATGAGTAAGAGTCTCAAAGTGCTCTCTGGCATTTTTGTCTGTATGAGGACTGGTAGTCACCACAAACACTTTACGGCTAGTGGGTAAGGGGACAGGACCGACTACCTGAGCTCCACTGGTAATTACCGCCTCAACTATTTTGGCAGACGCCTCATCAATAAGACGGTGATCGTATGATTTTAAACGTACTCTAATCTTGTTTTTAAGCATTAGTGGTTATACCTCATATCAAAAGACAACACTTTATTCAATAATTTCCGTTACCACTCCCGCTCCGACAGTCAGGCCCCCTTCTCTTAAGGCAAACCGCTGTCCTTTTTCTATTGCTACCGGCTTTATTAACTCCAATTCAATATTGGCGTTATCTCCCGGCATAACCATCTCTACTCCTTCAGGAAGCTTAATGCTACCCGTCACATCAGTGGTGCCAATATAGACCTGAGGGCGGTAGTTGCTAAAGAAGGGTGTATGCCTGCCTCCTTCTTCTTTTTTCAAAATATAAATTTCCGCCTTAATCTTTTTGTGGGCCTTTATCGATCCGGGAGCAGCCAAGACCATCCCTCGTTCGATTGCATCTTTATCTATCCCCCTTAAAAGCAAACCAACATTATCTCCCGCCTGACCAGAGTCAAGCATTTTATGAAACATTTCCACTCCGGTAACCACTGTTTTTCTCGTCTCTTTAAGACCCACGATTTCCACCTCTTCGTTGACTTTCACTTCTCCTCTGCTAATTCTTCCCGTTGCTACCGTTCCTCTGCCTTTAATAGAAAACACATCCTCAACCGGCATCAAAAACGGCTTGTCAAGTTCTCTTTTTGGCGTGGGAATATAATCATCTACCGCGTCCATCAACTTTAAAATTGCCTTTTTCGCTTCCTCATCCCCTTCTATTGCCTTAGTGGCTGAACCACGAATAATCGGGGTCTTGTCTCCATCATACTTGTATTTTTTAAGCAAATCCCTAATCTCCACTTCCACCAAATCTAAAAACTCCTTATCGTCAACCAGATCAACTTTATTCAAAAAGACAACTATTTCTGGCACATCAACCTGTCGAGCCAATAAAACGTGTTCTCTGGTCTGAGGCATTGGCCCATCTGCAGCAGAAACAACTAAAATTGCTCCATCCATTTGGGCTGCCCCCGTAATCATGTTCTTTACATAGTCGGCATGACCCGGACAATCAATATGGGCATAATGTTTTTTGTCCGTCTCATACTCTACATGAGCCACAGAAATAGTCACAATTTTACTTGCATCTCTAACCGCTCCTCCTTTGGCAATCTCGGCATATTTCTTTTCCGTAGCATGACCTTTTTCTGCCAAAACCTTGGTAATTGCCGCCGTTAAAGTCGTCTTCCCATGATCAACGTGACCAATGGTGCCAATATTAACGTGCGGTTTGCTTCTGTCGAATTTCTTTTTACCATTTGTATCTGCCATTTTTTTTCCTCCTTTTTTACTTTTTAATTTAAACTTTAAGAGTCTAACATCTAGCCTTGTAGATTTCAAATTTTCTTAACTTTACTTTTTTGCTTTATCCCCATCCTTAGTCCCGTCCTTATTAATGATTTCGTCTTGAATATTTTTGGGAACCTGGGCATAATGAGCCGGCTCTGCATAAAAAGAACCTCTTCCTTGAGTCAAGCTTCTTATTATTGTAGCATATCCCCTGATGTTAGCAAGAGGAGTAAGGGCAATAACCACCCTCATCTTGCCACGACTTTCCGTCCCTAAAATTTGTGCCCGACGGGAAGAAAGATCGCCAATTACCTGTCCCATAAACTCGTCCGGAACAACAATCTCCATCTTCATAATCGGCTCCAAAATAACCGGCGAGGCTTGTTTAACCGCTTCCTGAAAAGCAATTGAACCGGCAATCTTAAAGGCCATATCAGAAGAATCAACCTCATGATAAGAACCATCATAGACAATCACTTTTAGGTCAACCACCGGATACCCCCCCAAAACTCCTTTCTCTGCCGCTTCTTTTACTCCTTTTTCAATCGCCGGAATATAAACCGAGGGAATAGCCGCCCCTCTTATTTCGGAAACAAACTCCAGACCTTCACCGCTATTCTTTGGTTCTATTCGAATCAAACAATGGCCATATTGACCACGACCGCCACTTTGGCGAATATATTTTCCTTCTGCCTTAGATTCAGTGGTAATCGTCTCCCGGTAAGCAACCTGGGGTTTACCCGCTTTAACTTGAACTCCAAATTCTCTTTTCATTCTCTCAACAACAATTTCCAGGTGAAGCTCACCCATACCGGAAATAACCGTCTGTCCCGTTTCATGATCAGCTTTGACCTTTAGGGTAGGATCTTCTTCCAAAAGTTTATTTATTGCCTGACCCAACTTTTCCTGATCGGCTTTGCTCTCCGGTTCAATCGCCAAAGAAATAACCGGCTGAACAAACTGGATCGTTTCAAAAGTGATCGGATGCTTGACCTCACACAGAGTATCCCCGGTAGCAGAGTCCTTAAGGCCAATTGCCGCTACAATCTCACCGGCATACCCCTCTTCTATTCCCTCTCTCTTGTCGGCGTGCATCAAAAGCAGACGGCCAATTCTTTCCGTTTTGCCTCGATTAGCGTTTAGCACTCGCGATCCGGCTTGCAAAATCCCTGAGTAAATTCGTAAATAAGAAAGCCTGCCAACGTGTGGGTCGGTCTGGACCTTGAAAAGCAGGGCGGACAAAGGCTCGGTCTGGCTTGGCTTTCTTTCTTCTTTTTGATCAGTCTTTGGGTTTAAGCCCTTGGCCGGAGGTAAATCAAGAGGAGAAGGCAGATAATCAACCACTCCATCCAGTAAAGGCTGAACCCCCTTATTCCTTAAAGATGACCCACAATATATAGGCACCAAGTCATTATTAATAACCGCCTTTCTTAAGGTTGTTTTTAACTCTTTATTTGTAATCGGCTGATCATTTAAAAACTTTTCTAAAAGCGCCTCGTCTTGGGCGACAATTTCTTCTACCAGTTTGGCGCGATAATCAGCGGCTTTTTCCTTTAATTCATTGGCAATATCCATAACGGAAAACTTCACTCCCAATTCATCTTTATCCCAAATCAACATCTTTTCGTCCAAAAGAGAAATAACCCCCTTAAAGTCGTGTTCTTTACCAACGGGAATTGTCAAAACCGCTAACTTTTGCCCAAAACGATCTTTGATCATCTTGACCGCATTCTCAAAATCTGCCCCCAAACTATCCATTTTATTAATAAAAACCAGGCGAGGAACACCATATTTATCGGCTTGATGCCAAACCGTCTCTGACTGAGCTTGAACTCCTTCCTCAGCGTCAAAAATCATAATCGCTCCATCCAAAACTCTCAAAGCTCGCTCTACTTCAGCGGTAAAATCAACATGACCGGGAGTATCAATAAGGTTAATTCTCGTGTCTCGCCAAAAAGTGGTAATAGCCGCAGAAACAATCGTAATCCCTCTTTCTTTTTCCTGATCCATCCAATCAGTAACCGTTGTTCCCTCGTCAATATCCCCCACCTTGTAGGTCTTGCCGCTATAAAACAATATCCTCTCCGTCGTGGTGGTCTTGCCAGCGTCAATATGGGCAATAACGCCAATATTCCTAATTTTTTCTAAAGGAACCTTTCTGTTTTTAGTTGTTTTTACCGGTTCTGCCATTATAAACAAAGGATATGGGCGAAAAACTAATCCCCCCCAAAGTTAAACATATATTAATTTTTAAAACTATTACCAACGAAGATGGGCAAACGCCCTATTAGCTTCGGCTAGCTTTTCTATTTCTTGTCTTTTGGTAACTGCGCCGCCCTCTCGACCATAGGCGTCAATTAATTCTGCTCCTAATTTTTGAGCAAAGGTATGATAGGTGGAGTTAGATCTTTTTCTGGCTGCCATCACCAGCCACTTTATGGCTAAAGATTCTTTTCGTCTACTCCCAACCGGAAGAGGAACCTGATAGGCCGCCCCTCCAATTCTTCTTGATCTTACCTCTAGATCAGGCTTAATATTATCAACCGCTTCCTCGAGTACTTGGTCTCCTTTTTTTTTGGTCTTTTTTTCCGCAATTTCAAGCGCCTTGTAGACCTGTTTTTGGGCAACTGTTTTTTTGCCACTATACATTATTTTATTAATAAGTTTAGTGACCAGCTGGCTATCGTAAACAGGGTCTTTTTTTATCAATTTCAACTTAGCCGGACCTCTTCTACCCATTGTTCCCCTCCTTTTCTGTCCCTTTGGCGGCCGACCCGCTTTTCGTCAACTTTGCGCCATATTTGCTTCTTGAAGTTTTCCGCCCTTCTACCCCCTCAGCATCCAAAGCTCCTCTAATCATATGATAGCCTATTCCCGGTAAATCTCTAACCCGCCCGCCACGAACCAAAACAACCGAGTGTTCAGCAACATTATGACCCACTCCCGGGATATAAACGGTAATCTCTTTTCTATTAGACAGCCTTACTCTAGCTACCTTTCTTAAGGCCGAATTAGGTTTTCGGGGTGGCAATGTTTTGACTAAAGTAACTACTCCCCGCTTCTGTCCGGATAATAGTGGTACGCTTTTCCCTTTAACGACGTTAAAACTCCCCCTTAGAGCCGTACTCTTGGGCTTAGATCTTTTGTGTTTCCTGGGCCGTCTCACTAATTGGCTAAAAGTTGGCATATAAGTCTCCTTAAAGTTTTGCTCTTTCCTTGGTAACGGGGATCAAGCCTCCGATGATAACATTTTCCTTCATTCCTATCAATTTATCCTTCCGGCCCAAAATGGCTGCTTCTGTCAAAATATTGGTAGTTGTTTGAAACGAAGCGGCTGACAACCACGAACTGGTATTCAGTGAAGCCCGGGTAATTCCTAAAATAATCTTGGTGCTTCTGGCCGGTTTGCCTTTCTCTTTTTTAGCCCTTTTATTTTCCTCCTCAAAGGTAATCTCATCAACGTATGATCCAATCAAAAACGTAGTATCTCCTGGAGAAATTATTTTAACCCGGCTACTCATTTCATGAATAACCACTTCAATATGCTTATCGTTAACAGTAATGCCCTGAGATTCATAAACCTTTTGGATCTCATCTAAAAGATGCTGTTTGGCCATTTCTAATCCTTTTAGTTCCATAAGTTGCTTGATATCAACCGAGCCAACCGCCAACTGATCGCCTTTTTTCACCTCCTGGCCACTAGAAACCAAAAGGGGACTGTTTTTTGGCAAAACATACTCTTTCTGAGTGAATTTGCGTCCCTCCTTACCTTTAATTACAATCACCACTTCATCCTTATTTTTTTTCACTGTTATTTTCCCGTCAATATCTGCCAAAAACGAGACTAGCTTTGGTCGTCTCATTTCAAAAAGCTCTTGTACTCGCGGCAATCCCTGGGTAACATCAAGGCCAACTACCCCACCAACGTGCTTCGTTCTCAAAGTTAACTGAGTACCCGGTTCACCAATTGACTGAGCAGCAATAACCCCTACCGGAACCCCTACTTCTACCATTTTATGCCGGCTTAAATCCCAGCCATAACATAAAGAGCAAACTCCCGCTTTAGTTTGACAATAAAATGGAGAACGAACTAATACCTCCTCAACGTTTGCTTTTCTAATCAAGTCTATCTTCTCCTCATCTATCACTTCGCCTCTTTTTACCAAGACCTTGCCTTTTTTATCTTTAACAGTCGTCGCCACCACTCGACTAAAAATTCTTGAATAAAAACTATCGGCCCGTTCGCCCTTTCTCTTAACCAACAATCCACTCCTGGTACCACAATCCTTTTCTCTTACTAAACAAGAATGAGATACATCTACCAGCTTGCGAGTCAGATAGCCGGCGTCAGCGGTTTTTAAAGCCGTATCGGTCAATCCTTTGCGCGAACCCCTGGCCCCGGTAATATATTCAAAGACAGATAATCCCTGCCTAAAGCTCGACTTTGTCGGCAAAGGAATTATTCTTCCCATCGGATCAACTACCAATCCTCTCATTCCGGAAACCTGCTTAATCTGATCCTGAGAAATCCGACTGGCCCCAGCGTTACTAAAAATCTTGATTGGTGAGTCTTTTTCTAGCAAATTCCAGGTCATTTCTGCAATTTTATCCGTTGTTTCCAACCACACATCACGAGATAACCTTTCTTTCTCTTCATTGGTGATCAATCCTTCATCGTAATTCGCCCTTATGGCCGCTACTTTTTCATCGGCTTGATGAATAACTTTATCTTTGCTTGGCAAAAAGCCACAATCGGTAATGGCCAGCGATAAACCGGAAATACTCATGCCCCAAAAGCCAAAATCCTTTATTTTGTCTACCAGCTTAACGTAGTCTTTCCTCGAACAAACATGAAAAACATCAGCCAAGACCTGCTTAACTATTTTGCTACTAATAGATTTGTTAACAAAATCTATAAAATCCGGTAAAAGTTGGTTAAACATCACCCGGCCAATAGTGGTTAAAGTCAATCCTTCAGAAAGACGAACAACGATTAAGTCTCTCAGGCCCACTTTACCAACCCGATAGGCAGAAACCGCCTCTTGGCTATTGGCAAAATACTTCACTGTTTTTGGCAGAACTTTCTTTTCTTCATGCTCTTTCCACAAAGGCAAATCTTCCTGTTTTATAGAAGTGGCATAATAACAACCCACCGCCATCTCTTTGTTAGGGACATTAGTCGGCATGCCATCGGAGGTTTTAAGAAGGTTTTTAGAAGAAATTACCTTATTTTTAGCCTCTTTTTGTGCTTTTTTTGATAAAGGCAGAAAAACCCCCATCTGATCCCCATCAAAGTCAGCGTTAAAACCGGAACAAACACAGGGATGCAACTGAATGGCCAAACCATCAACAAGAACCGGATAAAAAGCTTGCATCGAAAGCTTGTGTAGGGTTGGCGCTCTGTTTATCAAAATCAACTTACCTTTAATTACCTCTTCCAAAATATCGTAAACTTCAGGAATCCGTCGGTCCAAAAGTCCTTTGGCATTCCTAATGTTCGGCGCCGAACCATTGACAATCAGCTCTCTTAATATAAAAGGACGGAAAATCTCTAGGGCAATTTCCTTAGGTAAACCGCACTGATTTAGCTTAAGGTTAGGACCAACAACAATCGCACTCCGACCAGAATAATCAACTCTTTTTCCTAAAAGATTCTTTCTGAATCTACCTTTTTTACCCCGCAAGAGATCAGATAAGGACCGAGGCGGAGTCCGTCTTCTCATCAGTCTCACCTTTGATTTAGAAGCATCAATTAGCGTATCAACCGCCTCCTGTAGCATCCTCTTTTCGTTGCGTAAAATTACCTCCGGCGCCCCCAAACTCATTAGTCTTTTTAATCGATTATTACGATTAATCACCCGCCGATAAAGATCGTTTAAATCAGCAGTCGCAAATCGACCCCCGGTCAATTGCACCATTGGTCGCAATTCAGGGGGAATTACCGGCACTGCCTTTAAGACCATCCAAGTTGGATTAACACCTGATCTTAACATTCCATCAACTATTCTAATACGCTGGATAATCTTGTTCTTCTTTGTTTTACTGGTCGTTTTTTTCATATCTTGACGCAAAACCTTGAGGGTTTTCTCCAAATCAATATTGCTCAAGGCGGTCAGAATCGCCTCTGCGCCCATCTTAACCTCAAAAAAATTAGCCGCCCCAAAACGGGATAAGTGGTAGTACTCTTGCTCGGAAACCGTCTCGAATACATCCAGAGACCTCGCCTTAGATGTCAGCTCTCTTTCTAGCTCTTTAAAGCGATTTTTTTCTAAAAGATAATTTTCTTTTACCCACTGAGCTTTTTGCCCATACTTAACAGAAAGTTCATTACGGGCCAAAGCCAACTGATCGTGGCTTTTTATTTTTTCGGCTAATTTGCTCTTTTCCTTATTCAATTGTTCCTTTAGCCTACTTCTCTCTTTAACCGCCTCTTCTTTGGCTCGAATAATTTCTTTTTTTATGCCACTCTTTAGGCTATCCATCGCCAAAGAAAGTTTATCTTTATCAATTTTTATCACCAAGTAGCGAGCAAAGTAAACAACCGATTCTATCTCTTTCTGAGGCATTCTTAGTAACAATGAAAGAGGCGAAGGTTGATTTTTCAAAAACCAAATATGAACCGCGGGAATGGCCAAAGAAATATGGCCCATTCGTTCTCTTCTTACTTTAGAAAGAGTTACCTCAACTCCACACTTATCACAAATCACTCCTTTAAATCGAATCCCCTTATACTTACCACAATAGCACTCATTATCCCTGGAAGTACCAAAAATACGCTCACAAAACAGGCCGTCTTTTTCCGGTCTCCAAGTGCGGTAATTTATTGTTTCCGGCTTAACCACCTCACCGTGCGACCAAGACTTAATCTCCTCCGGAGAAGCTAGCTTGATCATCAAGCCATCAAAATCAACAATGTTTTTTCTTAAAAAATCAATACTCATTTTTTAGCCGCCTTTTTTGTGGTTTTAGCTTTTTTAACTTTACTAACCGTTTTTTTAATTACCTTTTTCTTGCCTTTTGTCTTTTTTACTTTTTTTACTCCTTCTTTCTTATCACTAGTTTTTTGTTCCTCTTTTTTCTTCTCTTCGGTAGTGGGAAAAACACTCAAAGAAAGACCGGCCAGCTCTTTGACCAAAACCCTAAACGACTCCGGCAAGGCCGGCTGAGGGATCTCTTGTCCTTTTATAATTGCTTGAAAAGCGCTGGTCCGTCCAGATACATCATCGGACTTAACCGTCAACATTTCCTGAAGAGCATAGGCAGCCTGATGGGCTTCCAAAGCCCAAACTTCCATTTCCCCAAAGCGCTGACCACCCATTCTCGCTTTGCCTCCCAGTGGCTGTTGAGTAACTAAAGAATAAGGACCGGTAGATCGAGCATGGATCTTGTCTTCAATCATGTGATTTAGTTTGGTAATATAACCAACTCCCACCGCCACCTCTTGGTCAAATGGAAGTCCACTTTTACCATCATAAAGAGTTGTCTTGGCAGAAACCGGCATACCGGCCTTCTTTAAAAGATTCTCAATAACTTCTTCTTTAATCTTTTCAAATCCGGCCACAGCATAGTTTGTCCCTAAGTTAATCCCCGCTAATGCCAGATGGGACTCTAGGGTTTGGCCCAAGTTCATCCGCGCAATAACTGATAGCGGAGAAATAATGATGTCTACCGGCCGACCATTTTTTAAATAAGGCATATCTCGATCCGGCATCACCTTGGAAACCACCCCCTTGTTACCATGCCGCCCGGCAACTTTATCACCTTCTAAAATCTTTCTTATTTTAGCGACCGTAACTTTAACTACTCTGTTGACTCCGGTCGGTAGTTCATCGCCCTTCTTGCGATCTAACTCTCTTATCTTGGTAACCACTCCGCCTTCGCCATGAGGGACACGCAAACTAGTATCTTTCACCTCTTTCGCTTTCTCACCAAATATTGCCCGCAGGAGTCTTTCCTCAGCCGTCAGCTCTTTTTGCCCCTTCGGCTCAACCTTGCCCACCAAAACATCATTCTGTGCTACTTCAGAGCCAATCATAATTGTCCCGTCAGCTGTCAGCCTCGCCAAATCGGTCTCGCTCACTCCGGGAATATCCTTAGTAAGCTCCTCTGGACCTAATTTTGTATCAACCACCTGAGATTCATACTCATGAATTTTGATCGAAGTCATCGTATCATCTCTCACCAACCGATCAGAAACAACAATCGCATCTTCGTAACCCAGCCCATCTATACAGGCATAAGCAATAACTAAGTTT
>CAZHZZ010000006.1:0-4399 GCA_964537585.1 uncultured Gammaproteobacteria bacterium
CCCATGGCAAATCCAACTCCGGAAATTTTTGTTTTTCCGCCCACACTTTGGGTTAAATTATCGTAACGACCGCCACCCAAGATTGAGCGAAATTTACCTTGGGTATCCCAGCCTTCAAAAACTGTTCTGGTGTAATAGTCAAGACCGCGGACAATTGTGGGATCAAATTCCACAAAGTCCGATAATTCCGCCCTCTCGATTAGTGAAAAAATTTTTGTTAGCCAGGGGGATTTTTTGTATAAGTTTTTATTATCCAAGAGAGTTAAGAGAGAGAAAATTTGTGTTTTTGACAAGTTGGCTTTTTTTAACATTAGCAAAAAATCTTTTTCTGCTATTTTCTCTTTTTTATCGATAATTTGAAAAATATTTTTCATCTGTTCTGGGGGGATAGAAAGACTAGCAAGCTCACCTTGAAGTAGCTGGCGGTCATTTATTTTAATTTTTATTTCCTTGGCGGTGAAGCCGAGTTTTTGGCAAGCAGTGGCTGCAACAGAAATAATTTGGGCGTCGGCTTCTGGACCATCAGCCCCCAGGATGTCAATATCCCACTGAAAGAATTCCCGACCACGGCCCCTTTGCGGTTTTTCGTAGCGGAACCGACGGCCAAAGTTAAACCATTTGACGGGAAAGATTAAGCTGTTTGCTTCTTGGGCAATCATTCGCGCTAGGGTAGGAGTCATTTCCGGACGAAGAACGATTGTTTTACCGGCGCGATCTTCAAGGGTAAAAGCTTGCTTTGCGACCAGTTCTTCGCCGGATTTGGCCGCGTAAAGGTCCAAGCTTTCGATTATTGGCCCGTCGTATTCTTCAAAGCCAAAGCTTTGGGAGACCTTTTTTATTTGGGTATAAAACCAGTTGCGGAAAGCGATTTGCTTTGGATAAAAATCCCTGGTGCCCTTGATGGGGGCGATTAATTTTTTCTTCATAATCTTTGCCGACATTATAGCATTTTTGCCGGTGAGTGGCTGGCGCCTAAGGTATTTTAAAGCCAATATTAAAAAAGTTTTGTCAGCCGTTAGTTGCCACTGGGAGTGGGGGATAAAGATGGAGTAGGGGTATTAGTTGGTTTGACTAAGGAAACGATTTTAATAACCAGGGCTTGTTTTTCTTTTTCGTCTTTGGGGTTGTTTTGGTAAATTATAGCTACCTTACTACCGGGAACCAGATCATCATAGCCAAGATCGTCTTTTTCGAAAGAGCTGATCTTTGTTTTATTGATAATGACTATTTCTAAAGCTTGGTCTTTGTTAGCGGAAGGAGTTAAGGTGATGATTTTTTGTGAAATTGATCGGTCGGAAACAGTTCCGAAAGAAGCAAAATGATTGACTGGTTCTTCCTTTTCTAAAGAAATGATCCTTTTGCCTAAGAGAATATTTTCGCCATTTAGATATCCCATTGCCAATAATTTTTTACCAACCACGATTTTGTTAAGAGAGATTTTTTTTCTTTTGGAAGAAATAACGGTTGTTTCCGGGTCAATAAGTACTTCTCTCTCTTCTCCTTGAGTGGTTTCCAGCTTCAAGCTAACTTCATCTTTGCTTTTGACTATCCCCACCCAACCCTTTTTCTTTTTTTCATTGATAATTCCTTTTACTTTTTCTTCAACTTTTTTTTGAATCTCGTCTCTGATTTTTTGTGTGGCTGTATTTGTTGAAGTTTGAGTGACTGCTTTAATTGAAATGGTTGAAAAAAAGGCTAAGGCCATAAAAACGACGGCAAACAATTTTGATTTCATTTTGGATAAAAAAAAGAGTTAAAATTTAGCGGTTGAATAAGTAACGGTAAGGATTTCTTTTGCCTCATTACCTTTATCGTCATAGGCAGTAGCCTCGATGTCGTTGACTCCGCCTGTCAGCTCAAAGTCAGTTCTAAAACTACCGCTTTGGCTTGCTTCTAGAATAACCTCATCTTCATTGCCAATCAGAACCACGGTTGCTCCAGGGATAGTGTGCCCCTTAATGACTATTGACGATTTGTTAACCACTGCTTCATTCTCCGGTTCGCTAATAGTCAGTTTAACTGAACTGACGGGAGTAGGAGTGGCTTTTTCCGGTGAGCGAGTTGGTTTGGCGGAGACTTCATTTTTAACCGCCGGAGAAGAGGGGGTCAGTTTTCCTTTTAATGATTTCCATTGTTTCATTCCCGCTAATCCCAGCCCCAATATGGCGCCAATCAAAATTGCGACAATTACCTCTTTTTTCATTGTTATGTAATAATATAATTTGTTATGGTTTAAAAGTCAACCGATGAATTATACAAATTTGCCTGCCGGTAACCCAAATAAATTTCCATTATTTTCAGGCGCATTTTTTATCTTAAAAACCATGTTATACTGTGTTTGCGAGGGAAAAAGTTTGCTTGTTTAAAAAATTTTTTATGGAAATAAAATTTGCCGGTTGGCAGTCATTTAGGATTAAAGGTAAAAAATCGGTTGTTTTGGTCCAGCCATTTACCAGCAATGAGAGAAAAGGAGGGTTTCCCGGGACTACGGCTGATGTCGTTTTAAGTAAAGCTCAATTACCCTCTACCATAAGAACACGAATTCAGCCCAAATATGCTGACAAACCGATATTTTTTTCTGGACCGGGGGAATATGAGGCCGCCGGAGTAGAAGTGATAGGCTACCCTTTTGGTTTTTGGTTTTCCCTGGATAATGTGGGTATACTTTGGTTGACAAATGACCATCCGGTTTCAAAAAAATTGTTGCCAACCGCCGAGACGGATGTTTTATTAATGGGGCTTGCAAAATCGGGTGGAGATTGGCGCAAGCAGACGAAAGAGACGATGGAAATGTTTTCTCCATCATTTTTAGTTCCCTTTCCTGCATTTTCTCTATCAGAAAAAGAGTTGCTGTCGGGAGATTGGGCGAAAGAATTTCTTGATCTGGTTGATCAGGAAAAGTTGCCACCAGTTGATGGTTTAAGGATATCTCCATCTGAAGATATTTCAGAAGATAAAAAAATCGTTTTTTTGAATCCTTGTTTAAAATAAGATGCAAGAGCTCTCGGAGGGAAAGGCCAAGAATGGTGTTAGGCTTCCACCTCATTCTGAGGAAGCAGAGGCTTCGGTTTTGGGAGCATTGCTCATTGATCAGGACGCTATTTATACGGTTGCCGAAATTTTACGTCCGGAACATTTTTATAACCCCGCCAATGGTCAGATTTTTTCAGTAATCTTAGAACTTTATGAAGAAAGGGCCCCCATTGATTTGGTGACCGTTTCTGATCGTTTAAAGAAAAAAAAGTCTTTAAAAAAAGTGGGCGGAGTGGCTTATTTGACCAAGCTAACCAATCAGGTTCCTACTGCCTCTCATTGTGAATATTATTCTCAAATAGTCAAAGATAGTTCTAGTAAGCGGTCTTTAATCACCGCCGCTTCAAGTATTAGTGAGGATGCATTTAATGAATCGCTGGCGGCTGATGAGGCAATGGACAGGGCCGAGCAAGCGGTTTTTTCCCTTTCGCAAAAGTATTTGCGAGGAGTGCCTTTGATTTTGCGAGAGGTGTTGGCTCAAAGTTTTGATCGTCTTGATGAGCTACAAAAGAAAGGCGATGAAATGCGAGGGATTTCAACCGGATTTACGGACCTTGATAATCTTTTAGCCGGATTTCAGGATAGTAATTTAATTATTTTAGCGGCTCGACCGGGAATAGGAAAAACTGCTTTTGCCCTTAATGTAGCCCGTTTTATTACTGTAGAAAAAAAACAACCGGTTTGTTTTTTTTCCTTGGAAATGAGTAAAGAGGAGCTGGTGGATAGACTTTTAGTACGTCAGGCAGATATTGATGCTTGGAAAATGAAGACGGTTAAGTTGGCCGACAATGATCTTTCTCGTCTTTCTGATGCGATGGGAGTTTTGGCGGAAGCGCCACTTTATATTGATGATGCGCCCGGTTTATCGATTTTGGAAATAAGAGCCAAGGCGCGCCGGCTCCAAGTTGATGTGGGTATTAAGTGTATTATTATCGACTATTTACAGCTAATCAAGGGAAGAAATTTGGAAAACAGAGTTCAGGAGGTGTCAGAAATTTCTCAGGGATTAAAAAATCTTGCCAGAGAACTGAGGATACCGGTTTTATCTCTTTCTCAATTGTCTCGGGCGGTGGAAGCCAGGGGAGGAGCCCGACCGCGTCTGGCTGATCTGCGGGAAAGCGGTAGCATTGAACAGGATGCGGACGTGGTTGTCTTTCTTTATCGTGGTGATGAAGAAAATCCCGAAGTAACCACTTGCGAAGTGGCCAAACACCGGAACGGCCCTACCGATTCTTTTAATTTATATTTCAATTCCCAGCGGATTAGCTTTTACGGAGTAGATAAGAAGAGATAAAAAAGAAAAAAAACGATGTGACTTCAATTGGCGCGAAAATTGAAGTCACATCCAGTGACAAGCGGCGTTTTT
>CAZHZZ010000006.1:4499-10796 GCA_964537585.1 uncultured Gammaproteobacteria bacterium
GTGACTTCAATTGGCGCGAAAATTGAAGTCACATCCAGTGACAAGCGGCGTTTTTTTTGCCTTTTATGGCAGTAGTCCCCTAAGGAGATTGGCCATGCTTTCAGCCCCTTCTTTCGCATTTATGAAATCCCTAGCCCCGCTCTCGATGAAAGAGTCCCTGGTTTTTCCGTCGCTGGAGCTACCGATAACGATTGCTCCGGGGTGAAGAGCGAGAATCTCTTCGGTGCATGTGGCCCCGTTCTTCCCTTTCCCGAGATTGAAGTCTACAATGTAGACATCGAAGCGATAGTCTGTATCCATTGCGGCAATCAAATCCTCGCAGTTTGGAAATATAACAAAGTCCACTAACGAGGGGACTGATAGTTGCAGAAGCTCAACCCGGGTACTAGCAAAGTCTGCGTCGTCGTTGATGAAAGCAACGACTTTTTTCTTTTGTTGAGGTTTGCCAGTGCCCGCTTGGGCGCTTTCAGCGGTGTTAGTTACCGCTGAAGGTTGTTGGAGGGCTTGTGGTATTGCCGTTAAAAGTGGCACCCACTTGGGCGCTGTTACTAAAACAGCGACAACCACAAGTTGGGTGATCTTGGCTCCTGTTAAGATCGCTCCGACGACTACTTCGTCGCCGGGCACTGGACTTGCCAGTGCTATCCCAGCTACGGGGATTAGCGCTAAAGCGGCCGAATCGAGTTTTTTTTCGGTTCGGCACAAAAATAGAATTTTCTCGTTGCCGAGGTCCACCTGTTTATCGGGATTACAGGCGCTTACTATTTCTTTTGCTTCTTCGGCGGATATGGTGCTTGGTTTTTCAGTTGGACGAGGCTGGTTGGCGGATGGAGGGGAAACCTGGGAGGCTTTTGGAGCCCCCGTAGGTGGGGAAAGAACCTCTCCTGAGCCACAGCTTATGATGAAAACAACTACAATCAATATCCAAATAAACTTTTTCATCTTCATCGTTCCTTCCTTTCTCTAAGGTGACAGCTTTCGCGCCAAACAAAGGCTGTCCTTCTAAAAAAAATTGTCAAAGTACGTCGCTTGTCGTTCGGCAACTATCCCCAATTCCTAACACGCTGTTTTTGTGTTAGTGGAATAGTAACTACCTCATAATATATCATTTTTATGATTTAAAGTCATTAAAATATGAGTGTCAAGGGGTTTTTAACGATTGATTTGGGGTATAGCAGCCCCTTGAGTTTGTTGGGCGCCGGATTGGCCCTTTGAATTAAAAAAAGATTATTAAAATTTTTTGTGTTTTCATAATTCTGTTTTTAGCATATCCCCAAAAAGGGGGAGCTAAAGGTAAATCCTGTCGTGGTGAATACCGCGCATCAATGCTTTAAAGGGTAGTGCCAGGGGAGGGGATCGAACCCTCACGGTGCCAAGCACCACGGGTTTTTGAGACCCGCCTGTCTACCAGTTCCAGCACCCTGGCTTAATTCTTTTTAGTTTATCACGGATTTTTGCTTTTTGCGCTTCCAGCCCTGCCAATTTCCGTGATTGACAATAGATGGGTGTGATAGAATCAAGAGGCTATGGTAGCCAACTTTTTTAGTTTTTGGAACAAGCCTTTATTTTTGCAGGTGGGAAGAGTTAGGGTTTTTCCTATTGGCCCTTTGGCCAGCCTGGCCGCCTTAGTATTTCTTTTTGGGGCTTGGAAAAGGTTAAAAGAAGACTATCAAGATGATGATATTGTTGCTTTTAGCCTGGCTGGACTTTTAACTTGGATTGTTTTTGCTCGATTAGGTTTCCTTTTTTTAAACAATGGTTTTAGGCAAGAGCCTTCTCGTTGGTTTGCTTTTTGGATTTATCCCGGCTTTGACTTTTGGGCGGGAACTTTATTTTTTATTGCCTTTGTTATTTTGTTTTGCAAAAGATATGATTGGATTTTTTGGGATACGGTCGAAAAATTAACTCCAGTGCTTTCGCTTTCTTTTTTCCTTGTCGCTTTGGGGAATTTTTTATCCTATCCTCGTCTTTTTTCCGGAGTGATGGTTTTGCTGATTTTATTAGTGATTTTCCTTGGTCTTTATCTCAAGAATTATCGTTCGTTTTTATGGTATCGTTCGGGCAGGGTGGGGTTCTTGCCTTTAGCAGTTTTGGGATTGTTTGCTTTACTTGACGCTTTGTGGCGATTTGTTTTTGTGGGGTTCGGTGAGGATGTGGTTGTTGGCGGCATAGTTGTTACGGCTTGTTTATTAGGGATTTACTTGCTTTCGGGAAGGAGAGCTGATATTCTGTGATCATTAATTACAGTTAACATTTAACTTATTTTAAATATGGTGCGTAAAAGTATAAAGGAAAAAGTTGATTTTAAGCTTCCGGCGGAAGTTTTGCGTCCGGTGCAAAAGCTTCTTCACCTTGAACTCAATAAACTTCTTAGAAAGAGAAAGAAAGCCGAGAAGGATGATCCGTTTCGGGATCAGGAGCGGGTAGATGATAATGCCGCTGATGATACTGAGGCGGCCGAGCAATCTGGTCATGCTCGCGCAGAGGCAATAACTGATCATTTTAATAAGCGTATTGTGCAGGTAAGAAAAGCCTTGGCCAGAGTTAAGGTCGGTAAATATGGTATCTGTGAAGAGTGTGGTTGCTTTATCAATACTAAAAGACTAATGGCTTTTCCGGAAACAACTCGCTGTATTAAGTGCAATAGGAAAAAGGACAGCTAGGGTTTTACTTCAAAATAATGTTGTCGCCAGTTGATAGGGTTTGCTTTGCCCATACTTTTTTGAAGCGGATTTATGAGGATAAGGATCTGTTGGTTTTAAATAAGCCCTCCGGTTTGATCGTTAACCGCTCCGGGACAACTAAGGGTCGTTTTACACTACAAGATTGGCTGGGAAAAAACTTTTTCTCGAAAGGATTTTTGAGAGAGACCGGAGGAGAGTTTGCTAATCGAGCCGGTTTGGTTCATCGCTTGGATAAGGATACTTCCGGCTTGATTTTAGTAGCCAAGACCCCTGATAGTTTTTCTTTTTTTAAAGATGAGTTTAAAAAAAGAAAAGTAGAAAAAAAATATATGGCCTTAGTTTGGGGAGAGCTTCCCGGAAAGGGGGAGATAACTTTTCCCTTGGAGAGATCTTTCAGAAGGGGTGGTTGCCCAATGATAGTCAGTAGCTCCGGTAAATTAGCCAAAACCATATTTTGGCGGGAAAAGAGTTTTTCTCTTTTTGATGGCAATACAACCTTGAGTTTGGCGAGAGTAAAGACCTTGACTGGTCGGACACACCAAATTAGAGCCCATTTTTATTATTTTGGTTTTCCTTTATTTGGGGACAAAATTTATGGTTGGAAATCAAAACGGCAAAAACGGATTATTGCCAAGAGACAGTCAAGATTATTTTTGCATGCGTTTTCCTTATCTATAAAACTACCTCGTGGGGGAGTGGGGTCTTTTATTTCTCCCCTTGGACAAGATCTAAAAGATGTTATCCTTTCTTTAAAAGAAGATGGTTTCAAGGAAGAGAAGAAAATCGAGACATAAAAAGGCAGTCTTTGTTGCCCAGAAATTAAAGTTGCTGACGCTGGGAATTATTTTAGTGCTTTTTTTTCTTGGGGGAGTAAGAAAGCTGACATTGGCTTGGAAGAATGGCTGGGATTATCATCATCAAGAAAACTTGTTTATAGTTGATGGCGAGCGATCTTATCTATTGATTCTTTCTCCTGAAAGTAAGGAGGTCAAAAGCTGGTCGTTTCCCAAAACTTGGCAGCTGGATGTTTTTGGTGGTTTGGGTCGGTATTGGGCCAAAGGGGTCGCCAAGTTTGCTCTCGAAGAGGGGTCTGGGCAGATTTTAGGCAACACCCTAATGATGGAGCTAGGCCTGCCAATTGATCTTTGGATTTATAATGAACATCCAAGTTGTCCGGGTGATAAAAATACGAAAGAATGCCTTATTTCTGCTGTTTGGCGATCTGGCTTTTTAGGCCGGGCGAGTTTAAGCAAAGGAGGCAAAGTAGATTTTTTTAAAACGGCTTTTTTTCTCAGGAGAAGTGGCAATTGGCAGATGTTTGATGTAGGAGATGAGGGCTTGTTGGAAAATATTTCTGAAAGAGAAGGGGCAGGGATGGCTTTGAAAAAAAAGAGTTGGGATGAACTTTCCTTGAAATTTTTTATTGACCCCTTGATTAGAAATGAGGCCATTCCTTTGGGGGTTTATAACTTTTCTGATCAACCTGGGGTAGCCAAAACTATTGCCAGGATATTGACTAATGCCGGGGTGACAGTAGTGGCCGTTTCTAATCGCCGTCAAGAGGGGATTGACCCATGCCTGATTACCGTAAAAAACGCAGGATTAAAGGATAAGTTTATTTTTAAAAAATTGCTGGCTGTTTTCAATTGCCGTTTTCAACTACGTCCCTTGGATGAGTTTTCTGATCTAACTGATATTAATGTTTATTTTGGTGCCGATTGGGCACCACTAGATTGAGGAAAGGGGTTAGCTTAAGGTATAATAAAAATTATGGCCGGTCATTCGAAGTGGTCCAATATTAAACGGAGAAAAAATAGCCAGGATCAAAAAAAGGCTAAGGTGTTTAGCAAGTTGTCACGCCTAATTTCAGCAACGGTCAGAGAAACCGGATCGTCTGATTTGCAATCTAACTCCAGGCTAAGAACCTTAGTTGATCGGGCTAAGGCGGCCAATATGCCTAAGAAAAATATCCAGCGGGCGTTGAAAAATGGCCAAGAAGGAAATATGTAGAGGGATAAGATGAATAAGCAAAGAAAGTTTATTTTTTCTTCGTTTTTATTGACCGTCGTTTTTATGTTAACCAGACTAGGGGGGGTTTTTGCTGACCGAGCTTTTTTGGGGGCATTTTTTTTGATTATTGCTTCGGCCTTAATCCTTTTTGCCACTTTTCGCTCCTCAACCTCTTCTTTTAAGATCTTGTTAATTTTAGCGGTTTTACCCCTGGGATTACTTCTTTCAGTGGATCTTTTTTTTACCCTTTTGCCGGGATCTGTTTTCTGGTGGCTTGTTTTTGGATTGCTGATTTTTGCGGGGACATATATCTCTATTTTAGCGGTTAATGTTTTTTTGGTTTCCTTAGAATTTAAGACGGTGCCTCTTTATCGGGCGGCATCTACGGTCAGCTTTATTCTTGTTCTTTTCCAGCTTTATTTACTTTACAACTTTGTTTTGTCTTTTAGATTGTTTCCCTGGGTGAATGCTGTTTTGATTACTTTGATTTCTTTTCCATTTTTCTTCTACTTTTTATGGTCCGCTTCTATCTCAGAAAAAGAATTCGAATATCGTCGTTTGCTTGTTTTTGTTTCTGTTTGCAGTTGGTTTATCGGTCAGATTTCTTTGGCGGTTTCTTTTTGGCCGGCCGGAGTTAGCCTTGCCTCTCTCTATCTGGTGAGTTTTGTCTATGTATTGGGGGGTATTGTCCAGGCAGATATAAAGGGCAGGCTGTTTAGACGAACTTTTTGGGAGTATATTTGGGTTGGGATTGGCGCATTAACTTCGGTGTTTTTATTAACGATAGTTTGAATTTCTTTTGTAGAAATTTTTTTATAATTTTGAAAAATAAAAACAATCTTACGACCTAAGGGCAGGGGAATAGGGGAGAGGAGAGGGCAATATATCCCATAGTAAATGGTTAATATCCTATAGTCTGTTATCATTTTCACAAAAACTATAGGGTTGTTTTCACGACAGAGACATACTTAGCAGACGTGCATTTGCTCTGCTAAGACCCCCCCTCAATCCAGGTTCACCCTATGGATAGGGATTAATAAAACTGCTGTTTTTTGATATGGTTTGATACCTCTTTCTAGCCTGTCAGGTCTTTCTTTAGTAATTTGTGGAAAAGTCTGGTAACTTTACTTAGTATTCTTTTCAAGAGTGGCTTCTAAAAGTGGTTTTAAGAAGCCCCAGACAAGGAGATTTGCTGTTTTTTTGTCTTCATTTTGTCACTGATTTTGTTTTTTTATCCAATCTACCCCTCCTTTTCTGTTTTGCCAGGGACAACAGTGAGGGAAGTGATTATCATTACGTCGCATAATATATCTTTTGCGACGTGACGGAAAGGAGGGGGAAGGAGAGAGAGGTTTTTATAATTTTGACAAAAAAAAGTTTTTAATTATCTACTTTTTTACCGTTATCCCGGGGTTAAAAAATAAATTTTTTGCAAAAAATGACCAAGTTGACAATAAAAAGACAAAAAGCCTAGAGTGGCCTTAAAAAAGCTTTTTGTCACTACCCCACTTTCTTCTCCCTCTTTTTATTTATTCTTCTCATTTTTTACCCTTCACCAGATGGCTTCTAAGGGCCTTTTAACATTGAAGAGCACTTGCCCCCC
>CAZHZZ010000006.1:10896-16528 GCA_964537585.1 uncultured Gammaproteobacteria bacterium
CCCTTCACCAGATGGCTTCTAAGGGCCTTTTAACATTGAAGAGCACTTGCCCCCCCTCGTAAGATGAACAAAGAAAAAGAATTCTTAATTTAGTCCCGGCGAGAAAAACATGATAGATCAAGGGAACGCTATTTTTAAGGTATCAGCGAAAAACTTCCCGGGAAATAAAATGACTCTTTAGGAATTATTTGGCGCCAAGACTTTTTAAAGAAGTCTTGGCATGAGTTTATAGAGTCGTGGATTTTTTATTATGGAGGTGACTGCAGGGGCAGGGTAGGGAAAGCCGTTTATTTATGAGTCGCACAATGTTGACGAACAGCAAAAAGAAGGTTAAAATGATTTTATGAAACGCTCTGTTGATTATTGGATTGATCAATTTATTATTTACTTGGAAGTGGAAAAAAATCGTTCCCCGTTGACCAGTCGGAACTATGATCTTTATTTACGGCGATTTTCCCGATTTTTAAAAAGAGACCGGGGTCGCTCCCCTACCCTAAGGGATATAGATATGAAAAATATACGTAAATTTAGGCTTTATTTGTCAAGAATGAAGAATTATCGCGGTGAGTTTTTAAAAAAAATTACCCAAGGTTATCACCTGATTGCTTTACGTTCGTTCTTGCGCTGGTTGATAAAAAACGATATGCCGGTTCTAGCGCCGGAAAAAATTGAGCTCCCCAGAGCTGAGTCCAGATCGCTAAAGTTTTTGGATGCAAAGCAGGTTGAGAGACTTTTGAGTCAGCCAAATGCTTCAAGTGTCATCGGTTTGCGTGATCGAGCAATCTTGGAGCTGCTTTTTTCTACCGGCCTGAGGGTAAGTGAATTAGTTTCTTTGAACCGCGATCAGATTAACTTAAGAACCAGGGAGTTGGGGGTGATTGGCAAAGGCGGTCGAAATAGATTGGTTTTTTTAAGCGAGAGGGCTAGTTATCGACTAGAGCGGTATCTTGTTGCTCGAGATGATCGCTGGCAACCTTGTTTTATCCGTTATTCGGGCAAAAAGAGCGAGGTGGTGACTAATAGCAAGGCAATGCGCTTGTCGGCTCGGTCTGTCCAGCGCCTAGTCAAAAAATATCGTCGTCGGGCGGGGATTGCTCTGGAGGTTACTCCCCATGTTCTCCGCCACAGTTTTGCAACCGACCTTCTTTTTACTGGAGCCGACCTTCGTTCTGTTCAGGAGCTTTTGGGTCATAAAAATATCGCCACCACTCAAATTTATACCCATGTGACGGACAAAAGACTGCGCGAGGTTCATGAAAAATTTCACAGCGGGAACAAAAACCCCCGACATAATAGTCGGGGTAAAGTCAACCGGGCTTAACTGTGCCCTTTAATTAATAAATTGCAGTCATGGCGGCCGCTTTATCCTTACTGTCTTTGGAAAAACGCATCAAGATTACTCCTTGAGTGGCTCTTTTTAATCGGGGAATGTTTTTTAAGGGCAGTTTTATTACTTGGGCTTGTTTGGAGGTGATAATGATTTGCCCAATGGTTTCGTCAACTACCTGAGCATCGGCAATTTCACCGGTTCTTTGAGTAAGGTTGGATACCTTGACTCCGGTACCCCCCCTTTTTTGCAAGGGAAACAGGTAAACATCGGTTCTTTTTCCGATACCGCGCTCGGTGATTACTAAAAGATCTTTAAACACTTTTCTTCTTTTGTCAGCCGGTTGTTCTAGTTTTTCTGGAATAACATTGGCACTGATTACCTTGTCACCAGGCTTAAGATTAATTCCTTTTACCCCCCTGGCTCCCCTGCCCATGGGTCGTACATTGGCTTCAGGAAAGCGGATGCATTTGCCTTTCTGGGTCACCATAAATATGTTGTCCTTTCCTGTAGTTAACCTCGCTTCGATGAGCTGATCACCGGATTTCATGCTCAGGGCAATTATCCCCGAAGCGCGGATATGGGCAAATTTATCTAAAGCGGTTTTTTTAATGATCCCCATTTTAGTGGCGACGAGAACAAATTTTTCCTTACTTTCTTTCTTTTTAGCTATAATTGCCCTGATTGTTTCCCCTTGGGCAATATTGATAAGATTGATTATTGCCTGTCCCTTGGCCTTTCGACTGCTTTCGGGAATTTCCCAGGCTCTGATTTGAAAAACTTGCCCCCGATTGGTAAAGATTAGCAAGTGATCGTGCGTTTCCGCAAAAATTAAATGCTTTATCTCATCTTCTTCTTTTTTACTCATTCCCATGGTACCTTTTCCGCCTCTCCGTTGAGTTCTAAAGGTATTTTTTGGCATCCTCTTTATATAGCCTGTTTTGGTAACAGCGATGATTGTTTCTTTGTTAGGATTGAGATCTTCATCAGAGAAATTACCGATTGATCGAGCGACTACCCTGGTTCGCCGGGGATCACCATACTGTTGCTTTATCTCTTTTAGCTCTTTGTCGATAGTCATAAGCATTTTTTTAGGAGTGGTAAGAATGGCCACCAGTTGATCGACCGTTTTTTGAGTTTCTTTGTATTCTGCTTCGATTTTTTTTCTTTCCAGGGCGGCCAGTTTTCGCAGTTGCATATCTAGAATAGCGGTTGCCTGCAAGCTGGTGAACTTGAATTTAGCCATCAGGTTTTTTTGAGCGACTTGGGCATTTTTTGATTTTTTGATGGTTTCAATTACCTCGTCAAGGTTGTCAAGAGCAATTTTTAATCCCTCAAGGATGTGGGATCTTAACTTGGCCTCTTTCAAATCGAATATAGTTCTTCTGCGTATTACCTCGTGGCGATGACGCAGGTAGTAGATAAGGATTTGTTTTAGGGTCAAGGTTTGAGGAACACCATTGACTAGGGCGACGACATTGGCCGGATAGCTGGTTTGCAGGTTGGTGTATTTATAAAGTTTGTTTAAGACTGACTTGGGCATCGCTATTTTTTTCAGATCAACGACCACCCTAATCCCATCACGATCAGATTCATCTCTAAGATCAGCAATGCCGATAATTTTTTTGTCTTTGGCCAGTTGGGCGATTTTGGCGACCAGATTGGCTTTGTTTACTTGGTAAGGCAACTGGGTAATGATAATTTGAAACCGTCCCCGTTTACCTTCTTTAATTTCTGCCTTGCCACGAACGGGAATTTTGCCTCGGCCAGTCAGATAGGCTTCTCGGATGGCTTGGCGGTCGAAAATAATGCCGGCGGTGGGAAAGTCCGGTCCTTTGACGATTTTTAAAAGTTCTTCGGCGGTGACTTCGGTTTCTAGTTCTTGTTTTTCTTGTTCCAGCTTATAAACATCAGCCAAGATAATATCGGTCTCGCTTTTACCCGAGAGGTTGATTTTTTTAATTTCGAACTTGTTTGCCGGGGTAATTTTTTCTAGGCGGCCTTTGGAAAGCATTAAAATAGCAGCGTCGATCACCTCTACCAGATTATGGGGAGGAATTTTGGTTGCCATACCCACGGCGATCCCATCGGCGCCGTTTAAAAGGAGATTGGGCGTTTTTGCCGGCAAAACAGTTGGTTCTTCCATGGTATTGTCGAAGTTTGGCGCCATCTTGATGGTATCTTTTTTTAGATCGGCCAAAACTTCTCGGCTAATTTTGGCTAGTCGGGCCTCGGTATAACGCATGGCCGCAGGAGGATCATTATCAATTGAGCCAAAGTTACCTTGTCCGTCTATTAGGGGGTAGCGCATAGAGAAATCTTGAGCCATTCTCACCATCGCATCATAAACCGAGGTGTCACCATGGGGATGGTATTTGCCCAAAACTTCACCCACGACCTTGGCTGATTTTGCATATAATCCTCCCGGAGTAAGACCCATATGGCTCATAGCAAAAAGAATTCGTCGATGGACCGGCTTAAAACCATCACGTACATCAGGTAAGGCCCGCATAACAATAACGCTCATGGCGTAGTTCAGATATGACTTTTTGGCCTCCTCAGTTATATTTGTTGGCCGGATGGAGGGTTTCTTTTTGATTGGTGTTTTTTTGGATTTAATCATAGATTACAAATCAAGTTCGGCTAATTTAGCGTTGGTTTGGATAAACCGTTTGCGAGGGGCGACTTCTTTCCCCATCAAAATTGTAAAAATTTCATCAGCTTTTTGAGCATCTTCTATGGTAATTCTTTTTAAAAGCCGGCCTTGCGGGTCCATGGTCGTTTCCCAAAGCTGGCTAGGGTTCATTTCTCCTAATCCCTTATAGCGCTGGGTTTTGATTGATTTTTTGTCCATTTGGACAATCACTTTGTTTTTTTCTTCTTCACTATAGACATAAGCGATTTTTTTTCCGCTGGTAACTTTATAAAGTGGCGGCTGAGCCAGATACAGATACCCTTTTTCAATTATTTGTGGCAGATGACGGTAGAAAAATGTTAACAGCAGGGTGGCAATGTGGGCGCCGTCAACGTCAGCGTCAGTCATAATAATGATGTAATGGTAACGGCATTTGTTAATGTCTACTGTGTCGCCGATACCTACCCCCAGGGCGATTACCAGGTCTTTTATTTCCGCAAATTCAATCACCTTGTCCAGAGTAGCTCTTTCGGTATTAAGAATCTTTCCCCTCAGGGGTAAAATGGCTTGGAAGCGTCTGTTACGACCCTGTTTGGCACTGCCTCCGGCAGAATCTCCCTCAACTATATATAATTCAGATTTTTTTGGGTCCTTGGATTGGCAATCTGCTAGTTTGCCCGGTAGGCCCAAGGAGTCAAAAATACCCTTTCTCAAAATTGCTTCTTTAGCCGCCCGAGCCGCTTTTCTTGCCTTGGCGGCCAGTAAAATTCTTGTCAAAATTGCCCTTGCTTCTCGAGGATGTTCTTCCAGGTAAATATCAAGATTTTCTTTGACTATTTTGGCAACCACCGGCTGAACCTCGCTGTTGCCGAGTTTGGTTTTGGTCTGTCCTTCAAATTGCAGATTTTTAGAAGGCATTTTTACGGAAACAATCGCCGTTAACCCTTCTCGGGTATCTTCACCGGAAAACTCGTCATCTTTTTTCAAAAGTTCGTTTCGCTGGGCGTATTCTCTGATTGTTCTGGTCAAGGCATTTCGGAAACCGGCCAGATGAGTCCCCCCCCCAATAGTATTGATAACATTGACAAAAGAAATGCTGTTTTCTTTTGGACTGTCGGTGTATTGTAAGGCCACTTCGATTAACTTATCATCTTCTTCTCCCTTGATATAAATTGGCGGATGAACGATTTGCCTGGCCTTGTTTAGTGATTTTAATAAAGAAACGATCCCTCCTTCAAAATAAAAATGGTACTCCCCTACCTCATCATTATTTCTTAGGTCATAAAAATGAAAAAATATCTCTGGAGTCAGATAGGCGCGGTCTTTTAGAGACTGTTTTATTTTCCCTGCTTCAAATTCACAAGTTTGTTTAAAAATGGCTTTATCCGGCTTAAAGGTGATCGTTGTTCCGGAAACTTTAGTGGGGATAGCCTTGGCAATAAATGGATGGTTACTAGTTGGGCGGGTGATTACTTTTGTTTTAGGAACGCCTCGCTTATATTCTTGGTAGTATATTTTTTTATCCCTTCTGACTTCTGCCCAGAGCCATTCAGAAAGAGCGTTAACTACACTTGAGCCGACTCCATGTAAACCTCCGGAAACCTTGTAGGCAGTATCTTCGAATTTGCCACCCGCATGAAGTTTGGTCATGACAATTTCTAAAGCGCTTT
>CAZHZZ010000006.1:16628-21746 GCA_964537585.1 uncultured Gammaproteobacteria bacterium
TCTTCGAATTTGCCACCCGCATGAAGTTTGGTCATGACAATTTCTAAAGCGCTTTTTTTATATTGAGGAATGATATCAATTGGGATACCGCGACCATCATCAGCGACAGTAGCCGAACCATCTTTGTTTAAAACCACCCAAACGTTTTTGGCAAAGCCACTTAGGGCCTCGTCAATGGCATTATCGATTATTTCGTATAAACAGTGATGAAGACCGCTGGAGTCGGTAGAACCGATATACATTGCCGGCCGTTTTCTTACTGGGGCAAGACCCTCAAGGACGACGATTTGTTTTCCGGTATATTGATTTTTAGCGCTCATTTATAGGGTAGATAATAGCTGATTTTTAGCAAAAAAAAAGAGAGCGGGTTGCCCTCCCACAAGTAATTCAATTTTAGCTCTTTGGGTTAGAGATTGCAAGGGGCTGGTTGCCGGTAGCGTTGGTCTTTGCAAGAGGCTTTGCTATGCTAAAATAAATCATAGGGCCCATAGGTAAGTGGCATACCGTACCCTTCGCATGGGTAAGTTCCGAGTTCGATTCTCGGTGGGTCCACTTTATGAACAGCACTCATCACAATTCTATCAGTTTGCCCCACTGGCGACATCATTCTCAGCTGAAGGGCTTGAGGGGAATTTATTTTAATACTACCTTTAGAGTGCTTTCGATTGGAATAAGTGGTGTTTTTATTCCTATTTTTGTTTTAAAAATCTTGGGGAATATTGAAGGCGTTTTGCTTTTTTTCTTAACTGCCTACTTATTGAGTTTTTTTGCTTCTCTCTTTTCGATTCGTCTTATTGCTACCATCGGTCCGGACTGGTCAATGGCCGGGGCGGCGATTTTGCGAATTTTGTTTTTTGTTGCTCTAACTTTGGCTACTAAGTTCGCTTGGTTGATCTGGCTGGCGGCCGGTTTTTGGGCTTTATCTATGCCCTTAAATTGGATTCCATACCATCTGGCCTTTACTCGTCAATCGAGCCAGGGCAGTGTTGGTCGTCAGGTGGGAGTGGTATCAATTATTGGTCGTTTAGCCGCGGCGATATCCCCCTTTTTGGGAGGATTGATTGCTGTTTTTTTGGGATTTTCTTGGCTATGGGTAGTGACCATTTTTTTCATGTTTCTTTCGGTAATACCGTTGTTTTTGGACCAATATGATAGAAAGGATCCGCCCGTGCCCCCCTCACTTATCTTTAAAGGCTTTACTGATAAAAAGTTGACTCCCTTTTTCTTATCCTTTTTAGGAACAGGAATCGAGGCGGTTGTTTATGGGATCGCTTGGCCAATATTTATTTATCAAACAATAAATAGTTTGAAGATTTTGGGGACAATCAGCAGTTTGTCTTTGCTGGCTTCGTTGATTTTGGCGATTTGGGTGAGCAAAGAAACCCGTTCTGCCTCCAGAAGGATGATTAATTTTGGCACCAGAGCTAATGGTTTTAACTGGTTAGTAAAAATAGGCTTGAGCTCTGTTTTCTGGCTGGGATTTTCTGATCTTTTTTATCAATTGGCAGGGGTTTTTGTGAATATCCCGGTTATGGCGGCTACTTATAATCAAGCGCGGGGAAAATCTTTTGAGTTTATAGTGCAACGGGATTTGGCGATACGTTTTGGCTCTTGTTTGGGGATTGGTCTTATCTGGCTAGCGCTGGTTTGGCGGGGACAGTGGTGGGGGCTGACGTTTTTAGTGGGTTTTTTAAGTTTAGGGTTGATTGGAGCGATTGCTCGTGATTTATGAAAAAGACTAATAAGCGTCCTGTGCACAAAATTGGTGATTTGTTAGCCGGATTAGATTGGGAACGCCGGGGCCGTTATGTGAAAGAGGAGTTCCAGGCTTATGGATTGCAGTTAGCCGAAGAGCTGAGAGATTGGAAGCACCGCTCTCTTTATATCCGCTTGGCCAAACAACAGCCTCGACCGCTTTTGGAAAAAGCCAGATTGTTTGTCCGTGATCAACTTCCCGGTAAGGTAAAAAGCAAGCCTAAGCTTTTTATGTGGAAGTTGGCTGAACTTAGACGGGGCCAGAAGGAGAGTGAAGGTGGAGAGAAAAAAAATAGCTGATAGCCGCGCCAGCGGCAAAGACATTAAGGGATCGGTTAACTCCCCACATGGGTAGTTCTGCCACCGCGTCGGAAAGATTAATTACCTTTTTGCTGATCCCCCTGCTTTCGTTACCGAGTACTAAGGCCAAAGGAAATTTTGGCTTAATTTGCCAGTAGGCCTTGCTTTTAGGATTTTGCTCCACGGAAACCACCTGCCAGCCTTCTTTTTTTAAAGACTTTATTGTTTCCGTGGTACTGCGTCGTCCTTCCCAATCCACCCAGCGCCAAGTGCCCACCGAAGCACGTTGTATTTTGACGTTTGGAGGAGTAACCACCCGACCGCAAAGGTAAAGTTTTTGCGCGCCCAGGGCATCCGCAAGGCGAAAAAAAGAACCAATATTGTAAGTATCAGTAATGTTGTCCAAAACCAAAGCGATGGGATTTTTTTTGATTTTTTTTAATTGCCTTTGATTGGGAATAGAAGATCTTAATTGCTTGGCATTTAGTTTGATCATAATTGATTTGCTTGTTGTGATATGATCAGCCCTCTTAACCGCTTGTTATTTTTGCAATGTTTTTTTATTGATGGATTGCAAGATAATTGCCCCTGTAGGGCAACTGGTAATGGCTTCTTTTATTTCTTCAGTTATTTTGTCAGGTTGCTTTTTGATCACTGCTTTACCCCTGGATTCATCCATCTTGAAAAAATCAGGAGCGATCAAAACGCAGGTGCCACAGCCAATGCAGTTTTGAGGATCTATCTTTAGTTTTTTCATAGCGCCTTTGTATTATCTTGATCAAGTTGTCTTTTGTCAAGTATTTGGCTGGCGATATTGATAGCGGCGGCAATGCTGTTAATCCTCTCTTCGGCTTCGGAAAAATTCAGCCTTTTCAGGTTATGAGGGAAATAATGAAAAACTTGGTTTCTTCCTTGTTTCCAGGCTTTCCATAGGGTTTGGGCAACATCTTTTTTTTTAGTGTTGATCTTTTCCAGATGACGGTAAACAGAAAATTTTTTGTATTTGAGGGCAGGATTGAGGACTTTGCCAACTCGGAAATGATCGCTAAAATAGTCGTACTCATTAATTATTTTTAATTTGAGTAGGAAGTGTTTTAAAAAACCTTCGTATGCCTTGGCAAAAGGAGCCACCAAAAATGAATAATCCGAGATTTCAGCCGGATTTTTAAGGAACCTTGCCAAAATAATAAGCCCATCGTTAACAAGCTCTTTTTGTTCTTGGCTAAGGTGCTTTTGATTGATATAAACGTTAGACATTTTTGTTTATCGGTAGGTAATAAGACCCGATAGGAAGACTAAAAAGATAAGGGTGGATAAAAACAAGTAGTATTTTAAAAACCTCAGAGGCAGACGCAGTTTAAGGCGGGCAAAGAGCCATTTTTGCAGATGGCGAGGATGGGAGATAAAGTCTCGCCATTGATCCAAAACTAAGTGTAAGTTTAAAAAAACTATCAGGCTGCGAGTAATAACACTGGCGCTGGAAGTAAAAATAAAGCCGCCTACAATAATAATAACCGCCTGGAAATAAATATGATGGAAGATGAGAGAGGTCTGTTTTTGGCGGGTATTAATTAAGTACATAAAAAGCTCTTTGTGTTTTTTTTCTCTTAAAAGGGTTTGGGCGACCAATGATTCTGGTTTTTTGGGAAAGGAAACAAACCAGTATATAAAATGGTCTATATCAAACAACAAGCTGCCAATTAAAAAGCCGGCCAGCAGTTCAACAATGTGAATGAGAGAAAAACTGCCTTGCCAGAACCAGGCTAGTTCGACCAAAAGAATGATTAAAAAACCACTGCCCCAGTAAACAACCAGTTCGTTTTTTATTTTATTACTCATTCTAGAGTAGCGATAAATTTCTCTAGGTCCATTAAAGACTGTTTTGGACGGCTTTTTTGAAAGCGTTTTCTGACCGGTTCCAGTTTAACGATTAGCCAATCGGCCACCGCATTTTTAAGGTCAAGAGGGTGAAGTTTGTTCTGCCGGTAGTCGGTTTTTAGACTTTTAATTGATTGGTAGGTTTTCTGACCGCCAAATTTGGCTGACCGACTAACTTTTAACTCTCCTTCGCCATTATTCCAAAAGATTAAATGTTGGGCCCAGTTTATTATTGGGTTATAACCAACTTCTTGCGGCGGACAGAAGGCTTTTTGTATTTTGGCCCTGATTGCTTCAGGGCGGTCATGGATAAACACACAGGAGCCGGGTTTTGATTTTGACATCTTAAGGCTGGCCTTTACCGTGTGGCTGACATTTTCAATTGGCCAGATGGGCGGCTTTTGCAAACCATAAATTAAGGAGTGATGAATGGCAACCGGGGCGACGACCTCGCCCTTAGCGTTTTTTAGCGGAGAGATTTTTAAGTTTTTAGCTACTTTACGGGCGATAACATGAACCTTGCGTTGGTCCATGCCGGCGTGAACAATGTTTACTCCCAGGCTAAAAATGTCGGCTACTTGGAGCGGGGGGTAAATTAGCTTAGCAAAATCAATCCCCTCCCCTGCCCTTCGCCCGGTGATATCGACGGAACGTTTAATGCGAGACAGGGTGGTGTTTTTAGAGACCTCCATTAGATTTTGCCAGTGTTGGGTGTGGGTATAAAGATCGCTGGCGAGGATAAAGTTGACTTGACCGGCCTTGACCCCAAAGCACTCTAAGCAGGCGATCAGGGCTTCTTTAAAATAGGCGTCAGCGGTTTTTTTGATAACCGCCCAGTCGCCGCCAAGTTTGTCATTGATGTAGGTGTGCCAGTCGGCCAGAAAGATATTGCACTCGATCCCGCTTTTTAAAAAATCGGCTACCTTTCCCATGGACAGTAAGCCATTGCCTAAGTGGATTAGCCCGGATATTTCAAAACCAATGTAGTGCTTTAGGGGTGTTTTTGTATTGATAAGACTTTGTAGGTCTTTTGGGCTCAAAACCTCCTCGGTATTTTGCTGGATAAGGTTGATTTTTTGGCGAGTATTCATAACTGGCTGGCAAAATTATAGCATGAAAAAAATAAGATAATCGAGATTTATTTCCAGAAAGCCAATCCTCGATAACAAAATCAAGGATGAAGGG
>CAZHZZ010000007.1:0-12047 GCA_964537585.1 uncultured Gammaproteobacteria bacterium
CTATATTCCAAGTTCTATGTTCTATATTCTAGGTTCCAGGTTGGTTCCGGCGACACTTTATTACTTCATCCGACCGGACGATAAGCGGAGGTTTTTATATAATTAGCTTTCCTTGATTATCTTTAAGCCATTTTTTGTGAGATTTGTAGTTAGGATCAAGAGACTCGACTAGTTTCCAGAATTTTTTGCCATGGCCGCCAACTTTCAGATGGCAAACTTCATGGATAACGATGTGGTCGATGATTTTTTTAGGAGTCATAATTAGCTTATAGCTAAAGGTGAGGTTTTTTTGGGGAGAGCAGCTCCCCCAAATACTTTTAACATCTTTTATGCGAATTATATTGGCTTCTGCATGAAGTTTTTGGCTGTACTTGGCTACTTTTGTTTTTATTCGTGGCTGACCGACTGTCCCGTACCAATTTTTAAAAAGTTTTCTGGCTTCTTGAATTTTTTCTTTTTTGGTTATTTTTGCTGGTAACTTGAGGATAAATTGACCATTTTTCAAATTCAAACTTGTGGTTTTTGTTCTCTTAGTGGCAATAACTTTAAGCCGGTAATGTTGCCCTAGGTATAAAAATTGCTCTCCGTTAATAAACATTTTTCTTTGCTGTGGAGGGTTTTGGCGTTGCTCTCTTTGTTTTTTTCTGATCCAGGGCGATTTTTCGTTAACAAACTTTTTAATTATTGATTCTTTTAATCTTAAAGGAGCGCGGACAGTAACCTTTCCTTTTTTATCTAAAATAATACTGGTTGTTCGCCTTCGAGAGCGGATAATGGTGTATTTGACAAGAAAGGGGCTAAAGTCCTCCATGTTGTTTTCTTAAAATTAGATAAGTGGCAATGAGATGATTGTTCATCCGTTTCTCGCTTTATACCATAGATGCCAGGCTAAGCCCTAATTAAATAATGGACAATTATAAAGATAATGCTTTTTTGAAAAATAATCATCGATAAACTGGAATTTGTCTATAAAATACTGGGCCGCTGATGGCCAAAGGCTAAAGTCAATCGGGTATATATTTTTGCCATTTGTTTTTGTGGCCGTTTATGTTTACAATGGTAATATTGGCCGGTTATTAAAGATAATTAATTGACAGATGAGCAAAAAAAGCAACAAATCTCCAAAGCTTCAAGCAGTCAAAATCGCTATGGAGCAGATTGAAAAGCAGTATGGCAAGGGAGCGATTATGAGATTTGGGCAAAAGGATGTGGGCAAGGACGTAGAGGCCATTTCTACCGGCTGTCTTCCTTTGGATATTGCCTTGGGTGTGGGGGGGATTCCTCGCGGTCGGGTAACGGAGATTTTTGGCCCGGAAGCTTCCGGTAAAACGACAGTTGCCTTGCATATAACTGCCCAAGCGCAAAAAAATAAAGGTACGGTCGCCTTTGTTGATGTTGAACATGCCCTGTTTCCGGAACGAGCGGCGGCAATTGGGGTTGAGCTTAAGGATCTGATAATTTCTCAGCCTGATACGGCTGAACAGTCTCTAGAGATCGTAGAAACGCTGGTTCGCTCCGGAGGGCTAGACCTGGTGGTAGTAGACTCGGTGGCCGCCCTGGTGCCGCGAGCAGAGATTGAGGGAGAAATGGGAGATGCGATGATGGGGGTTCAAGCCAGGCTGATGTCCCAGGCGCTAAGAAAATTAACCGGAGCAATTGCCCGTTCAAAAACTTCCGTTATATTTACAAACCAGTTACGCCATAAAATAGGCGTTTTCTTTGGCAATCCCGAAGTTACTCCCGGAGGAATGGCTTTAAAATTTTATTCCTCAGTGAGGATAGATTTGCGCAAAACAGGTAATATTAAAAACTCAAAAGGAGTGGTGATCGGCTCCACTCATCGGGCTCGGATCATCAAGAATAAAGTTGCTCCTCCCTTTAAGGAAGCAGAGTTTGAGATAATGAATGTGGGAGGCATTTCCCGGGAAGGAGGAATTCTTGATCTAGCGATAGACGCGGAGATAGTGGAAAGGTCCGGGGCATTCTTCCGCTACGGAAAAACTCCTCTTGGTCGGGGGAGAGAAGCGGCAAAAAAGTTTTTGAAAACTGAGCCAAAAGTATCATTAGAAATTGAAAATAAGATCAAAAAGCATTTTTTACAGCTTTAAAAAAGTGACACTTCGGATTGTCAAGAAAGAAATCCAAAAAAAAAACCGCCAGCGAATAAGTTTATTTTTGAGTGATGGTCGAGTTGTCGGTGTTTCTGTTTTTATTCTTCATAAACTTAATATCAAGGAGGGAGAGGCATTATCTGCAAAAAACTTAAAGCATTTGTTAGAATTAGATTTAATTTTTAGAGGAAAGGAAAAGTCGCTTAAATCACTTTCCTCTCGGCCACGCTCAATCTGGGAGATAAGAACTCTCCTGAAGAGATATTTTCGTAAAGCAACTTCAGACGATAAGAAGGAATTTGAAAATCAAGCAATAGAAAAGATTGTACAACAGTTGCAAAAAAAGGATATTTTGAACGATCGAGAATTTTGTCTTTGGTGGGTTGATCAAAGAATGAGATTTCGCCCTTCTTCCAAAAGAAAGATTATTTGGGAGTTAAAAAGAAAGGGAGTGGCCTTGTCGGTGATTAATGATGCCTTGAATAAAGCCGACCTAAATGATGTTAAGGTGGGGCGGAGGTTGTTGAAAAAATACCTAAGTCGGCCATCTTTGAAAAAATTTTCTCCAGGAGAATTAAGAAATAAATCTTTCCGCTGGCTTTATTCAAAGGGCTTTGCTTCTCAAGTAATAAGACAAGTGATTGACGATGAGCTAAAATTTAAGTAAAATATAAGTGTTGATAATCACGTCTTTATTAGTTGTTTTAAGAAAAGTATTTAGGCATGAATAGTTTTACTGATTTTTGCGTTTTCTTCGATCGCGCTTGATTTTTTGTTAAAAAGCGATTGTTGTCTTGTGCCTCATCTTTCCTAAAGTGACTTGTATAATTTAATTAGTAGTTTTCGTGATTTATACAGCGAGGAGGAGCGATGTTTAAAAAGATTTTTTCTTTCATTGGAGGGGGCAAGAAGGCAAAGACTAGTAAAAAGAGGGAGGGGAAAAAACACCTTCCTCCAGCCAAAGTTAGTTATCGTTTCCCAAGAGACAAAAGGAAAAAGAAGTCGGTTTTGAGGTCTAGGGATAAAAAACTCCGTACTGCCAGGGCTTTAGAACGGATTAGTCGGCGTGAAATAGAGCTGGACAAAAGAGCGCGAGTTTTGGATCAGAGGGAGGTTTACTTTCAGAAAAAGGAAGAGTCTTTTTTGGCCAAGGAGAAGCAATTAGAGGACAAAAATAGAAAATTGTCAGGACTGGAACAGAAAAAGACAAAAGAGTTGGAAAAGGTGGCTAGATTGTCGGTTTCGGTCGCTAAGGATAAGGTAATGAAACAGGCAGAACAATCACTGACCGCATGGATGGCCAAGAAGGTTCGTGAGACTGAAGAGAGTATCAAAATTCAGGAGGATGATCTCTTAAAAGATGTTTTGACGGAGGGCTTGAGGCGGGGAGCAGTTGATTTTGTGGCCGAATATACGGTTTCTACTATTTCTATTCCTAACGAGAATATAAAGGGAAAAATAATTGGTCGGGATGGTCGTAATATTCGCGCTTTTGAGAGAGCCAGTGGAGTAGAGCTAGAGCTGGATGAAGAAAAGGAGATAAGAATTTCTTCTTTTGATTCAGTTAGACGCGAGATTGCCAAAATTGCCTTGAATAAGTTAATCAAGGATGGTCGGGTTCAGCCATCTAGAATCGAGACGGTTTTGGTTCAGGCAAAGTCGCAAATGGACAGAATTCTTTTGGAAGAGGGAAAAAATATTTGTCAAAAATCAGGTGTTTATCAATTGCCAACAGAGATAATTAAAATAATCGGTCGATATAAGTATCGATTTTCTCACGGACAAAATCTTGCCATTCATACAGTTGAGGCAGTCAAGATTGGGGTAGCAATTGCCCATGAACTTAAGGCAGATACTAAAACGGTTCGTATTGCTTGTCTTCTTCATGATGTAGGTAAAGTAATTGATGATAAAGAGGGCAGCCATATCCAGGTGGGGGTTAACTTTTTAAAAAAATTTGATTTCCCTAAGGCAGTTGTTGATTGTGTCGCCCAGCATCATGAAGATGAGGAATTTTCTTCAGTGGAATCAGCTATTGTTTGGATTTCTGATGCTGTTTCTGGAGCACGACCCGGGGCTAGATACCAGGCTCATGAGGAGTACCTAAAGAGAATGACTAGCATTGAGGAAAAGGTGAAGTCCTTCAAGGCAGTAACAGATGTAGCCGCTTATCAAGCGGGCCGGGAGATAAGGATTATTGTCAAGCCGGAGGAGGTTTCTGATGACGAGCTTAAAGTGCTGGTGCATAAGATTGCCGGAAAGCTGGATGAAGAAGCAAAGTGGGCCGGGCAAATAAAAATTACGGCTATCAGAGAAACTAGGGCGAGTGCTAACGCTCCATTAAACAGGTAAAGATTTGACAAATTATATCTTGGGGTTTAAAATATCTTTAATATGAAAAAAAGTGATTTGGTTAAGTCTTTTGCCGAGAGGATGAAAGTTAGTAGAAAAACCTCAAAGCTGTTTATAGAAAATTTTTTAGACGAAATAACAAAAGCTCTTTCTCGTGGAGAAAGGGTAAAGCTTTCTGGCTTTGGAGTTTTTTGGACAAAAGTTTTTAAGGAAAAACAAGTTCTTCCTATTGGAGCGACTAAGAAAAAGAAAATTCCTGCCAGAAGAATGCCTCGCTTTAGTTCTGGCGCTTTCTTAAAAAGGAAAGTGCGTTAACTTTCTCGCCGTTAATCTTCTATAATTGATCTATGAGGCGAGTTTTGCCTATCATCTATGGGTCGACCTCGGTAGGAAAAACCAATTTGGGTCTAAAGTTGGCAGAAAGGTTTGATGGTCAAATAATTTCTGCTGATTCTCGGCAGGTTTATAAATTTTTAGATATTGGCACCGGTAAAGATATTCCTCCGGGATCTAAATTTCACTCCGTTGTTTTTCCGGTAGATTTATACAAAAAATTAAATCGTCGCTTTACCTGGGGTTATTTTCTGTTTGGCAAGACAAAGGTTTGGCTGTTGGATTTGGTTAATCCCCATCAAGATTTTAGCTCGGTTGAATGGAGTATTTTAGCGTCAAGGCTGATAAAGGATATTTTTTCTTTAGGCAGCTTGCCTATTATTGTTGGCGGGAGCGCTTTTTACATAAAAACTCTCATTGATGGCTTGGATTATTTTGGAGTTGCTGGTGATGTTGATTTAAGAGATAACTTAGAGTCTAAAACGGTTTTAGAACTGCAAAAGGAGGTGGCAAAAATTTGGCCGGAAAAATTAAAATCAATGAATCGGTCTGATTTTTTTAACTCCAGGCGTTTGATAAGGGCAATTGAGGTCGGCATTTCTCGGCATAAGTATAGTAAAAAGAAGTTTATTAAAAAAGATATATCGGTTTTAGGAATAGGTTTATTCAAGGACCTTGATCTTATTAAAAAAAACATCCACCTTCGGGTGCAGAAAAGGATTGATAAGGGGCTAGTAAAGGAGATACAATCTTTGTTGTCGAAGGGGTACGGTTGGGATTCACCGGGATTAAATACCTTAGCTTATAAAGAGTTTGCAGATTTTTATAAACAAAAAATTTCTTTTAAACAGTCTGTTGATCAGTGGTACAAGGATGAGGTTCGTTATGCAAGAAAGCAATTGTTATGGTTTAAAAATGATCAGCGTTTTTCTTGGTTTGATGTTAGCGAGAAGGGATTTGAAAATAAAATTATCCAGTTGATTGCAACAAAGCGGGCATGATATTCTTTTAGAAAGTGATTTTATTTGCGTTTTTATGAAAAATAAAGTTGTCAAAATCGAGGTTACCAAAGAATCAATTGTTTATTTCTTTTTGTTTCTGACAATCGGTTGGTTTTCTTATCAAATTCGTGATGTGATAATGGGATTGTTTATTTCTTTGGTAATTGTGGGAGTAATGAATCCCTTGGTAGAGAGGCTGGAGTCTTTTAAATTTCCCCGCTGGCTGGCGATTTTATTTTTATATTTGGTTTTTTTGTCGGCCTTGTTCCTAATGCTTTGGGGAGTTGTCCCCGTGATTCAACAGGGAGCAGGTTTAGTTAAATTTTTGTCTTTACCGGCTAACCATATTAAGTTTACTCAGTTTGATATCTCTCGTTTGATTATCGATAAAATTGACCAAGGGTTTGCTTCTTTTTCTCAAGACTTTGTTTCTTTAATTTTTATGATTTTTTCTAATATTATTGGTGTATTGGGTATTTTAGTGATTAGTTTTTATCTCCTTTTAGAGCACGAAAAAATGGATCATTATCTTTTTTATCTTTTTGGTAAAGAAGGGAAAAAAAGGGGAAAAAGAGTGATTGATAATCTGGAAAGAAAATTGGGTGGTTGGTTAAGAGCGGAGGTGGCATTGATGTTTATAGTAGGAACGATGTCTTATCTTGGTTTTAAATTTTTAGGATTAAAATTCGCTTTGCCGTTGGGTATTTTAGCCGGCTTATTGGAGATTGTTCCTAATATAGGCCCAATATTAGCTTCGATTCCGGGAATTTTGTCCGGTTTGGCTATTTCCCCAGTGACAGCTTTAGTAGTAGCCGCCTGGTGCTTTATAGTTCAGCAATTAGAAAATAACTTAATTGTTCCTAAAATAATGAAAAGTGTGGTGGGAGTTAATCCCGTCATTACCCTGCTTTCTTTGACAATTGGCTTTGATTTGGCGGGAACGGCAGGAATGATTTTGGCGATTCCTTTTTATATTACCGCTGAGGTGTTTTTTAGAGAGTTTTTTTCTGGGCTTAAGAAGAAATCAAAATAAAAGACCCCGGAAAGCCGTAAGCCAGATTCTGTTTTAAGCGATCATCTATCTAATGCTTCTTACCCGGTATTTAATGGGGAAAGCGCCCATACCGACTTAGAATTGCTCAGGGGAGGGTTGCGATGCCTTTTTAACCGATTGGGTTAAAAAAACTTGGCCGACCTTACGGTTAAGCCTCGTTTCACTCCGCTATTGGCGGACTCGTCTCTGTAGCCCTATCTCTCTTCCTTAGTCGAAAAGACTATGGGAAGGACCTAGCTCCCTAGGCTGCCCTGCTTTCTTGAGTCTGGACTTTCCTCTCTGATGTCAAAATTAACACAAGAGCGACCGCTCGCTTTATCCAGGGTCTTTACTGATTATTATATAACGAAATTGTGGATAAATGAAGTTTTTTTATAGTCGTTTGCTAGAGGGGATTGACTCTGATCTGCTTTTTCGTCAGAATGAAAGGAAAGATGCTGGCTAAAGTGTATTCAGTGGCTAGTTTTGGCCTAGATTCAATTAAAATAGAAGTTGAGGCGGAAGTTATTGATCGTGGCTTCCCCTCTTTTAATATTGTTGGCCTGGCTAGCAAGGCAGTGGATGAAGCTCGGGAGAGAGTTAGAGTGGCCATCAACAACTCTGGCCTTAACTTTCCTTCAAGATCCAAGATTACCATTAACCTAGCCCCTGCTGACGTGGTTAAAGAGGGTTCTTGCTACGATCTTCCTATTGCTTTATCAATTTTGTTGGCCTCGGGGCAGTTAAATCTAGAAAAAAAGTTTTTGGAGCAAAGCTTGTTTTTTGGAGAATTATCTCTGGATGGTTCTCTGCGACATACTAAGGGAGTGTTTTTGGTAGCTGATGCCGCCTCTAAAAATGGCTTTGCAAGGATTTTTGTTCCTCGTTTGTCGGCAGCGGAGGCGGCTTGTTTTCGAAAATTGGATGTTTTTCCGGTCGATACTCTTTCTAAGACGACCGCTTATTTTTTGGGACTGAAAAAAATAAAGCCACTGGCTAAAGTAGATCTAAGATCGCTTATCTCCGGATCAATTTCAGAATTTAATATGAGTCAGATTATTGGCCAATTCCAAGCCAAAAGAGCTTTAGAGATTGCTGCTGCCGGTGGGCATAATGTTTTTATGTCCGGTTCTCCCGGCTCAGGAAAGACGATGTTGGCTCGGGCTATGCCGGGGATTGTGCCCCCTCTATCAAGTGAAGAGGCGATTGAGGTGACTAGAATTTATTCGGCTACCGGCAATATTGATCCGGGAGAGTCACTGGTTAGAAAAAGGCCGTTTCGCTCTCCCCATCACACTATTAGTCGGGTAGGAATGGTTGGTGGAGGCAGTAAAATCAAGCCGGGAGAGGTGAGTTTGGCTCACCGAGGGGTCTTGTTTCTAGATGAGTTTGGTGAATTTCCCAGAAGCGTTTTGGAGGCTCTACGCCAACCCCTTGAAGACGGGTGTGTTAATATTTCTCGGGCTTCCGGGAGTGTTAGCTTTCCTTCTAAGTTCTTATTGGTAGCCGCCTCTAATCCTTGTCCTTGTGGTTACCTCAACCATCCAACAACCAGCTGTCGTTGTCTGCCTGGTCAGATAGCTAATTATCGCAAAAGGCTTTCCGGCCCGATTATGGATCGGATTGATATTCACCTTGTTGTTCCTCCGGTAAAAATCAGAAAACTTTCTGACAGCTTAAGAGCGATAGACAAGAATCTATCTGAAGATTCTGTCAAGATAAGAGAGAGAACGAAAAAGGCCAGAAAAGTTCAGCGGGCAAGATTTAAAAAGCTTGATCTTAGTCTCCAGTCTAATTCTGAGATGAAAACCAGCCAGGTAAAAGAAATATGTCGCCTAAAGACGGAGTCGGCAAAGCTTCTTAATGAAGCGGCGGAAAAATTATCTTTTTCTGCTAGGGCTTATTTCAAGATTATTAAAATTTCCCGAACCATTGCTGATTTTAATCAAGAAGACGAGATATTACCCCCGTCTATTGCTGAGGCCCTACAGTACCAGACAGGACGTTATTGATATAGCATTTTGGCAATAAACTTGACGACTAAGCCTGTTTTGGTATAATTCAATTAATGGCTAAAGCTAAAAAAAGAAGGAAACAGAAGATAGCGGCCTTTTCAAAAAGGCAAGGGTCGGTAGGCAAGCCAACTTCTTCGGCAAAAGATGTTCAATTTGGTCTCCAGCTAAAGTATATAAAAAAAGACTTAACAAAGAGCTTGTTTTTATCCTTTTTGGCAATTACTCTTGAGTTTGTGATATATTGGAAAATGTTTTAATAAATATATTCTCTTGCCCTTGAAAGGAGGTGAGTGAGAAATGGATTTTTATTGTGTAAAATGTCGAACCAAAAAAAGCACTGATGATTATGAAGAGACAACCCTGAAAAATGGGAGAAAAGCCGCTAAAGCATCTTGTCCTGATTGTCAAACAAACATGTTCAAGATTATGGCTGGGTAAGTGCCTTAAAATTAAAGAAAGCCGCCTGAGAGAAATATTTTTAGACCAAGAGCGGCTTTCTTTTTTTGTCATTGACCCACGAAAGATCAAGGGTTAAAATTTATACAAATGAGATTGGTTTTTGCTAATCAGCCGTTACTCTTTGTTATTTTGGTGGTTTTATTTTTTATTTGGCTGGCGTTTTTGACTGTTTTGTTTTTTCGCTTAAATCGTCATTACCAACGTTTGGCAAATTTTTCTTCCGGTTCACTGGATAAGGTTTTGGAAAAAGTTATGGCGGAGATTGATACAGGCAAAAATCAGACCAATATAATAAAAGAAGAGTTGAAGAAGCTGAGTAAAAGACAAGATCTTTCTTTGAGTAGATTAGGGATGGTTAGGTTTAATCCTTTTGGTGAGGTTGGCGGTAGGCAGAGTTTTTCTTTGGCGGTTTTAGACAGTAGCAATTCCGGCTTGGTATTAACTGTTTTTCATAATCGCGATGCGACCAGAGTTTATGCTAAAATAATCAAAGATGGTCAGTCCCAGGCTGATCTTTCTAAAGAAGAAAAGTTAGCTATTAAAAAATCAAATGAAAAAAATAAAGTCATTAGTAACTAAACAATCTGTTTTATTTTTAGGGGTTTATTTTCTTGTTTTTGGCGTTTCTTTTGCTACCTTTTCTTGGGCGACCAGCAAGAGAGATACCTCTATTGTTTCTCCTATGAGTCAGGAAGAACCTCAGAGTAAGGCAGGAATAATGAATTTTTCTGGTCCTAAAGACCAAGAGTGTCCCGTCAATGGAGAGATGTTTACCAAAGAACAAGCACAAGTTTGGGGCAAAAGAAGACCCTTGTTAGTGATGATAGAAAATCATAAGAATGCTCGTCCTCAGTCGGGATTATCTCGGGCGGACGTTGTTTATGAGGCAATTGCTGAAGGAGGAATTACCAGGTTTATGGGGGTTTATTATTGTCGCGCCGCTTTGCCTGCTGAAAAACCCTATGATGTTGGGCCGGTGCGTTCGGCGAGAACTTATTTTCTTGACTGGGCTTCCGAGTATTCTCGCTATCCTCTCTACAATCACGTTGGAGGAGCCCACTGTAGTCCTCTCCCGGGCGGAGGTTGCGCTACCTATCCTAAGGCTCAAGCATTAGAACAGATAGATCAGTATGGCTGGCTGGATAGCAGTAATCATTCGGACATGAATCAGTTTGCCTTAAGCTATAAACAGTGTCGCCGAGAGCCGAAAAGAACCGGTGAGTCGAGGGCGGTAGAACATACTATGTATTGTGATACTGATTCTCTTTGGAAATTGGCGGACAAGAGAGGTCTTTCCGGTTGGGATAAAGAGAATTTTACTGCTTGGAAATTTAAGGATGATGATTCCGGTCAAGTGGGAGCCGGTAAAATAGGTTTTGATTTTTGGGATGGTTTCAAAAACTATCATGTGACTTGGAGTTATGATGCCCAGAGCAGTAGTTATAGCAGAGAAAATGGAGGAGTTGCCCACCTTGATTTTCTTACCAATAAACCACTGAAAGCTAAGGTGGTTGTGGTCCAATTTGTCAAGGAAACAGGGCCAGTAGACCCACTCAAGCATATGTTGTATCAGACTGTAGGTGAAGGCAAGGCGTTGGTTTTTCAAGATGGAGGGGTGACTAAGGGAACCTGGGAGAAGGCTAAGCGAACAGCAAGGACTCGATTTTACGATTCTAAAGGTAAGGAGATTAAGTTCAACCGTGGTAAAATTTGGATAGAAGCTCTGCCCCGAGGAAATAAAGTTAATTATGAATCCCAATAAAACCCTAAGGGGGCTGATTGTTTCTCAAACAAGAGTTAAACTTGTCAAGGAGTTTTTTAGTTATCCGAAGGAAGCTTTTTATATCCGCGAGTTAACCAGAAAGACAGGGGAAAAAGTTAATTCGGTTCGGCGAGAGTTGATTAACTTAGAGAATAAGGGAATTTTGCAATCGGAGAAACGGGGAAATCGAGTTTTCTATGCTCTTAACAAAACAAGCCCTCTTTTTTATCCCTTATTGATGATTGTCACCAAGGTTTCGGGATTGGGGTATAGGCTAAGGGTAAAAAGGGCGCGTTTGGGAAGGATAAGACTGGCTTTGTTTTCCAGCCGATTTTTACTGTGGGATAGCATTGAGAGTGAAGTTGATATTTTGGTAGTCGGCCGGGTCGTGCTTCCCGAGATAGGGGCCTTGATTGTGAAAGAAGAAAAAAAGAGGGGAAGGGAAATAAATTATGCAGTTATGGATTGGAATGAGTTTAGAATGAGGATTACTAATAAAGACCCGTTTATTATTGATTTTTTGCTCAAAGGACCATCGGTGGTTGTGGGCAACGAGGAAGATATCTTTGGCTTGTGAAAAATGAAAAGAAAGGCGATAAAGACGGGTAATAGTTTGGCATTGACAATTCCTAGTCAGTTGGTTGATAATTGGCAAATTCTTCCCGGAGAAGAAGCTTTAGTTAAGTTTGATCATCGACGACAAAGAGTGATTTATGAGTTTTCCCATCGACCAAAGCAGATGCGCTTGTTTAGTAAAATAAAAAAAGAAGAAAAGGAATGATAAAAAATGACTCGTGATAAAAAAACTTTTTTCTTTATTTTGATTCTTACTTTGCTGGCTATTTGGCTGGATCTACCCGGATCTTTTGATCGAGAGATTAAGGTTTTTGGTCATCAACAACGGCTAGTTTTCTCTCGTCCCGATTTGAACCTCAATATTGGCCCTCTTAAGCTTTTCCGCGAGATAAAATTGAAAAAAGG
>CAZHZZ010000007.1:12147-18768 GCA_964537585.1 uncultured Gammaproteobacteria bacterium
GTCTATGATCTTTTTTCCCAGGATACCGGTATCACTGGCGCTTATTTGCAGAAAGTCTCAGTTATTTTTGGCCGTAATACCGGCAAACCCCAGATATCATTGAGTTTTAATCCTGAGGGGACTAAAAAATTTGCGCAAACAACTAAGAGTAGTGTTGGCAAAAGAATAGCTATTTTTTTGGATGACTTTTTGTTAATGGCCCCTACTGTTCAGGAACCGATTTTAGACGGCAGTGCGGTTATTAATGGTCAATTTGACCTAAAGACCGCCAAGCAAATTACCAGTCAACTAAATGCCGGGGCTCTACCAGTTCCTTTAAAGCTAATAGAGCAGTCGGCGGTAAGCTCTACTTTGGGTAAGGATTCGATCAGCAAGGGAGTGATCGCGGGATCGGTGGGGGTGGCGATAGAAGGGTTGTTTATGCTCTTGGTTTATGGTGCCTTGGGAGGGTTAGCGACAATTGGTTTATTGATATATGGGGTTTTGAGTTTGACTCTTTATAAACTTATTCCTGTAACCTTAACTATGCCCGGGGTGGCAGGATTTTTACTGTCTATGGGAATGGCGGTGGATGCAAATATTTTAATTTTTGAAAGGATTCGAGAAGAAATTAGACAGGGCAGGCCATGGCGATTGGCAATAGATTTAGGCTTTGGTCGAGCCTGGAACTCGATCCGTGACGCAAATGTGGCCACTCTGATTACTTGTTTTGTTCTGATAAACCCCTTTGAATGGTCATTTTTGAATACTTCTGGAATGGTCAGAGGATTTGCCATTACTTTAGGGTTGGGAATTTTATTAGAACTTTTTACTAGTATTGTGGTAGTAAGAACCCTTATCAAAATATTTTATCCGCGTATTTTGGCGTTACGTCAGCAAGATGATGCAAAGGATTACCAATTTATTTCTCATGACAAAAAATGAAATTTATAAGATTTAGCTGGTTGTATTTTTTAATTTCCGGGTTAGCGTTGACATTAGGCTTGGCTTCTTTATTTTTGTGGGGGCTAAAACCGTCTATTGATTTTCAGGGTGGTTCGGTTTTGGAGGTTAAATTTAACTCAGCGATTGAATATAAGAAACTAAATAGTTTTGTTGATGAAAACTTTTCCGGTAGCCAGCTAACTGAGCTAGAAAAGACTGGTAGATTTTCTATCAGGACAAGAGAGATTTCTAATCAGGAAAAAGATAAGTTTATAGTGGGACTAAAAAAAGAATTTGGGGAATTAGAAGAGGTCAGATTTGCCAGCATTGGCCCTTCTTTGGGGAGGGAGCTATTGGTTAAGGCCTTAACGGGTATTTTACTAGCTGCCTTAGGCATTTTGTTTTATGTTTCTTTAAGATTTAAAGAAAAAAGTTTTGGGATTTGCGCAATTTTAGCAATGTTTCATGATTCTTTGATTCTTTTGGGAGTATTTTCTCTGTTAGGACATTTTAGAGGTGTAGAAATTGACAGCCTTTTTGTTACTGCCGCTTTAACAACTCTTTCGTTTTCGGTCCACGATACGATTGTGGTTTATGATCGGATTAGAGAACTGTCTCGACTTTACCCGGTGGCTCATTTTTCAGAATTGGCCGATGCCGCCATTACCCAGACTCTAACTCGTTCATTTAATAACTCGATGACGATTATTTTTGTACTGATTTCTTTATTTTTGTTAGGTGGAGAAACCACGCGTTGGTTTAGTTTGGCCCTTTTAGTGGGGACGATAAGCGGAACCTATTCTTCTACCTTTACGGCGGTGCCTTTACTGGTGTTTTGGCGGAAGCGGTTTTCAAAAGACAAATAAATCGAAGAGGATCTGTTCTAATTTTGATATTAGTTTTACGTTTTTTTTGCGGAAACTATATTTTTTTGGCTACTTGAGGAATGCAAGAGAGCAGGTAGCGACGATTGTTAAGCTTTTTATGGTCTTCGATTTCAGTAAAAAGAAGCTTAAGAATTTGGCCTACCCGAGGGCCGGGGGGGATGCTTAAAGCTTTCATCACGTCTTTGCCGTTTACTTTCATATCTTTGATAGAAAAAGGTTGTTTTTGAACTTCGGCTAGTTTCTTTTTAAATAATTCCAAGCGCCACGAGGTTCTTCGAGCTCCTCCTCCCAACCGATCACCGATTCTTAAATCCAGGATATCGGCTAAATTTTCTTTACCAATATTTCTGATAAACCTTCTGATTGCTTTATCGGTTTGGTTTTCATTAACGGTAAACTGGTGCCAGCGAATTAACCGCCATAATCTCTCGGCCTCTTTATTACTCAATCGCAACCTGCCGGCAATTCTTCTTGCTATTGCCGCTCCGATAACTTCATGGTTGTGGAAAGTTCGCTCTTCTCCTGTTCCTCTGGCCGCGGCCGGTTTGCCGATGTCGTGCAGAAGGGTGGCCAAGCGAACCAAGGGGTCTTTTGATGGACAGTGTCTGAGAGCTTCGAGGGAATGAGTCCAGACATCGTAAATATGATGTTTAGCCTGGGCAACATCGTATGTTTTCTCCAGCTCAGGAATAACAAATGGCATTAGCTGGCTGTTTTTTAAAAAAATAAATCCTTCAGCGGGGAATGGACTTTGTAACATTTTCCAAAGTTCATCTCTTACCCTTTCGCGCGATATTTTACTCATTGCCGAGGCGTTTTTTTTGATTGCCGTAAAAGTTTTGTTTTCAATTGTAAAACCAAGCTGAGAGGAAATTCTTATTGCCCTTAGCATCCGCAGAGCATCTTCACTAAATCTTTCTTCGGGATTTTTTACCGCTCTTATCAGCGCTTTTTTTAAATCCTTTTGACCATCAAAGGGGTCTATTAGCTCAATCTTGTCCTTGGCGTAGTTCATGGCTATGGCGTTTATGGTAAAATCGCGACGAGATAAATCTTCTTGGATTGTTTTTCCCCAGGCCACCTTATCCGGATGTCTTTTATCCGAATATCCCGCCTCCGACCTAAAAGTGGTGATTTCAATCTTTTTTTTCTTGTTAACAACAGTTACGGTGCCGAACTTGTTATTATAAAAGCTGTTTTTGGGGAAAAGATCAATGATATCTTGAGGGGTAGCGTTAGTGGCCAAGTCCCAATCTTGAACCGTGCGTTTTATAATCAGGTCACGAACCGCGCCCCCGACAATATATATTTGCCAGTTATTTTTTTTAAATGTTTTTATGATATTAACTATTTCTTTTGGGATAGCAAAAGAAATAGTTTGCTTGGTTTTTGTAGTGGCCATGATAAGATTACTATACCTTTTTAAAAGAATTATAACTTAATTAAGGCAACTTTTCTTGGAAAAAACAAATGAGTTTGGAACAACAGTGGAAACTTTTATCAAGCGTCGGCATTGATGAAGATAATTATCGCACTAAGCTAGTTCCCTTGCTTCTTGGCAATAGGGGCATTAGGAGTGCAGAAGAAAAGCAATTCCTCTTTCCCCTTAAGCCCCAGGATATTTCCATTCTGGACTTAGGAGTCTCCAATGTCCAACTACAAAAAAGTTATCAACGGGTGAAAAAGGCCCTGAAGGATAAAGAGAAAATAATTGTTTTTGGAGACTATGACGTGGATGGTCTTTGTTCTACAGCGATTGTTTGGGAAGCCCTATATAAACAGGGGGCGTTAGCTTTGCCGGTAATTCCTCATCGGCTTGGCGATGGTTACGGCTTAGGACCGGAAAAAGTTTTAGAACTAAAGAATAAGTTTCCCAAATTAGGTTTGATAATCACGGTCGACAACGGGATTACTGCCTTTGAGGCGGTTAAAAAAGCCAAGGAAATTGGCGTGGATGTGATTGTTATTGATCACCATATCAAGCCTGTTGGCCGGCGTCTTGATCCCCTTGCCCTGATCCATTCCAGGGAGGTTTCTGCCGGTGGATTGGCTTGGTTTTGGGCTCAGCCTTGGGGTAAAGCGGATTTAGGCTTAGCCGCTCTTTCCACGGTGGCTGATATGATGCCTCTGGTCGGAGTTAATCGCTCTTTGGTTAAGCACGGTTTGCCGATTTTGGAAAAAACCTCTCGAGTGGGTCTTAGGCATTTGTTTTCTAGGGCAGGAATAGTAGGTGGGCCAATGGATGTTTATCAGGTCGCCTTTATGATCGCTCCTCGGCTTAATGCTTTGGGTCGGCTGGCCGACCCCATGGATGGATTACGGCTCATTTGTACCAGGAAAGATAGTAGGGGAGCTGATCTGGCGGAGCTGGCAAATAAGATAAATTTTCAGCGCCAACAGATGGTTGTCAAAAATGTTGAAGAGGCCAAGAGATTAGTTGGTGACCGGCCCCCCTCGGTTATTGTTGTTGATGATACAGATTATCATCGCGGGGTGGTGGGTTTAATCGCGGCCCAGTTAAAAAAAGGATATCATCGGCCCAGTTTAGCCATTAGTAGAGAAACTGATTTTTGCTGGGGCTCGGCTCGGTCAATTGATGGGGTTGATATAGTAACTTTTTTGAGAAAGACAGAGGGTTTGCTAGAAAAGTTGGGAGGGCATCCAAAGGCGGCGGGATTTTCTCTTAAAACTAAAAATCTTCCTTCTTTAAAAAAGAAAATCGCTACTTTAGGCAAACAGATTGATAAGAAACTTTTTGTATCGACAAAAAAAATTGACTGCCAAGTGTCTTTGTCTGCTTTAAGCTTGGATTTTTACAACTTGATGATTGGTTTGTCTCCTTTTGGCGAAGGGAACCCTAGTCCGGTTTTTGCTGTTTATAATGCCAGAGTAGTCAAGATAAGTACGGTTGGCAAAGACAAAAGCCACCTTAAGTTGATGATTGACAATTCTGATTATGATCAGGGGGTGGGGCGACCACAGGAAGTAATTGGATTTGGTTTTGGCGATTGGAGTAAAAAGATTTTCCCCGGTGATCGGATTGATCTGGCTTTTTCTCTAATGGTTAATGTTTGGAAAGGGAGGCGACGATTAGTTTTGAAAGTCATTGATTTAAAAATTAGTGAGCAGGTGTTAGAATAAACTGGTTTTTAATATGAAAAATATTTGGGTTTTGGATACTATCGGGAAGGTAGGTAAATGGGTGGACATCTATGGCTGGGTAGATTCAGTCAGAGATCACAAGGAGATCGCTTTTATTCACCTAAGGGATCGCAGTGGGTTGGTCCAGGTAGTTGGTCATCAAAAACTTAAGAACTTAAATTTATCAGTGGGGGATGTGGTTAGGATCAAGGGGAAGGTTTCAAAAAGACCGGCCGGGCTGGTCAACAAGGGAATTAAAACGGGAGAAATAGAGATTGAAGTCGAAGTGGAAGAAAAGAAGAAAAAAGGGGAAATAGAGTTGTTGTCTAGGGCCGAGCCCTTGCCTTTGCCGACTAATGGTGATGGTTACGATATTGACGAAGACGTTCGCCTTAAATACCGGTACTTGGATTTAAGAAGACCTCGACTCAGAAAAAATCTGCTTTTACGAGCGGAAACTATTACTTATATTCGCGAACATTTATCCAAAAAAAAGTTTGTGGAAATAGAGACGCCGATTTTGACTAAAACAACCCCGGAGGGGGCGCGAGATTTTTTAGTCCCCTCCAGACTTTTTAAGGGCGAGTTTTATGCTTTACCACAGTCTCCTCAACAGTATAAACAGCTTTTGATGGTGGCCGGTATGGAGCGTTATTTTCAGATTGCCCGTTGTTTTCGCGATGAAGATGCCAGGGCAGACAGGGCTTATGGAGAGTTTACCCAGTTGGATCTGGAAATGTCTTTTGTCACTCAAGAAACGATTTTAAGTCTTATAGAGGAGCTGTTTACCGGCTTGATTAAAAACGTTTTTCCTGAAAAGCGAATTGCCCGGAATCCTTGGCCTCGTATAACTTACAAAAAGGCGATTAAGGATTATGGCACGGACAAGCCGGATCTCCGCAAAAATAAGAAAGATAAAAACGAGCTAGCCTTTGCTTGGATAGTAGATTTTCCTCTTTTTGTTAAGCAAAGTGAAGAGGATTATTTTCATGGTTTAGGCAAAGCAAAATTTGCCCCCTCACACCACATGTTTACTTCGCCTCATCCTGATGATGTTTCTCTTTTAAGTAAGGATCCTTTAAGAGCCCGCGGCCTTCAGCACGATCTGGTTTTAAATGGTTTCGAGGTTGGCGGGGGCAGCATTCGGATTCATGATTACAAAGTGCAAAAAAAGGTTTTTGATCTGATCGGTTTTTCCGAAAAGCAGAAGCGGCAATTTAGACATTTGCTAAGAGCGTTTAAGTATGGGGTTCCTCCCCATGGGGGCATTGCCTTGGGGGTTGATCGCCTTCTTATGGCTTTTTTGAGTGAACCGTCTTTGCGAGAAGTAATCGCTTTTCCCGCGTCAGCAAGCGGTAAAACGGCGGTTATGAAGGCGCCATCTTCGGCAGAAAATGAGCAGTTGCAACAGTTAGGAATCAAGGTGGTCGCTGATGGCAGTAAAAAAAGTAGTCGCTAAACACGGGACAAGAAGGATTCGTTTTTTTTACGGAATGGTTTCGGTGGTGGTTATAGCTTTGTTTTTTTTACTGCCTCCTTCTCTTCCTCCCCAATCCAATCTTAACCACCGCGATTATTTTTCCTTATTTTCCTTTGCTCCGCGACCTTTGGCTAAGGCAAAAGGCAATCCTAATTTTAGCAATATATCTGCCCGTTCATTTGTGGTAAT
>CAZHZZ010000007.1:18868-20257 GCA_964537585.1 uncultured Gammaproteobacteria bacterium
AGGCAAAAGGCAATCCTAATTTTAGCAATATATCTGCCCGTTCATTTGTGGTAATGGACTACGAATCAGGTAAACTTTTGGTGGCGCATAATTCGGATTTACCTTTACCACCAGCCTCTTTAACTAAAATGATGACCGCTTTGGTAGCCGTCGAGAAATTTTCTCCCGATGACTGGCTCCAAGTGAGCAGTGATTACCCGGTAGGTAAAACAATGGGTTTAAAAAAAGGAACAGAAATGAGAATGGAAGATCTTCTTTTTGGTCTTTTGGTCCATTCGGCCAATGATGCCGCCTTTGTGATTGCCGATAATTATAATCGCCGATCATCACTGAATTTTATAGAAAGGATGAACCAAAAAAGCAAAGAGATTGGCTTAACGGAAACGCATTTTTTTAATTTTGATGGTGAAGAAGATACAGGGCATTATTCCACCGCTCGCGATCTCGCCCTCCTGGCGAGAGTGTTTTTGAAAAACAAAACTTTAGCCAAGATGGTAACCACAAAGAAAATGGTTGTTTATGACCGCTCTGGCAATTCGTACTATCTTCAGACCACCGATGAGCTTTTGTACGCGAATACGGGCTTTAGGGGAGTTAAAACCGGCTGGACCTTGATCGCCGGCGAATGTTTTGCCGGACTCTTTGTTAAAGGAGACAAAAAACTGATAACAGTTGTTTTGCACAGTATTGACCGTTTTGCCGATACGCGTGTTTTAGCCGATCAAGTGATAAATAATTTTAGTTGGTCGGCCCCTTAAAAATCAGAAGAGAAAATTATTCTGCCAGAAAATCCGGGGAAACTGCTTCTACATATCCCTTAAAATTGTGATCTCCCTCGAAAACATAAATCGGCTGGAGAAATTCAGTGGGATAATCCGGATCAAGATAGGCAAGATAAATATTTCTTATGGCTATTTTTTGGTCGGCAGAAGCGGTACCATCCAGTTGCGCGAGATGATATTGTTGAGATTGAACTTCTTTCCAGGCCTGGGAGATTGGTTTTAATGGATAAGTGGAGTATTTTTCTTTGTCAATTTCAAAATAAATAAGCTTTGCCTTGACAATATCGTGACTACCGGCATTTCCGGAAACCCAAATAGATATGTTGGGATTGTCCAAAAAAGGAGGTAGGATGGGGGTTTGTTTTTCTATGTTGTTTCTGAAGAAGTCTACTCTGGCTATATTGGCTTCAGATAAAGAATCGGCTTTAACCAGTTGGCTGGCAGTTAATTTATAAAGCTTAACTTTGCCGGCAGAGTTAAGGTCGGGCTTAACAGCGTTAATAGTATTTATAAACTCCAATGCTTTTTGGTTAATCTGATCCGGAGATTGCGGTACCAACTGATTGATAATTGTTTGGTCGTTTTGGTAGGCGTATTCATACTCAAG
>CAZHZZ010000008.1:0-1128 GCA_964537585.1 uncultured Gammaproteobacteria bacterium
TAAACAGTGAGGCTACCCTGGGTAAAGCCCTATCCAGTATCAGGCAACAAAAATACAATCAAAATATAATCGAAATTATCGTTGCTGATGGCGGCTCGACTGACAAAACAATAAAAATAATCAAAAAATACGGGGGTCGGGTCATTCCGGAAAAAACCGGCAGTCCCGAGGCGGCCAAAGCAGTTGCCTTAAAATACGCCAAAAACGAAATTATTCTGGAAATTGACGCTGACAATATCCTCCCTCATCCTCAGTGGCTAGCAAAAATGACTGCCTTTTTTGATAAAGAACCGGGCATCACCGGTTGTTATCCCTGGCGTTACGCTTACAAAAAAAAAGATAAAATCCTCAACCGTTATTTTTCTTTGTTTGGCGTCAACGATCCGGTTGCTTGGTTTTTAGGCAAGGCCGATAGACAGTCATATTTATCTTCCCAATGGTCTCTGGCGGGAAAAGTAAAAGATAAAGGGGAATATTTTTTAGTAGAATTTAATAAAAATAATCTCCCCACTGTTGGCGCTAACGGATTCTTGATCAAAAGAAAACTCTTGTTAAAAGCAAAAGTTGACGAAAATCACTTTTATCACATTGATGTTAATCTGGATTTAGTCAATCAGGGTTACCGGAAATATGTAGTGGTTAAGGATAGCATTATCCACGCTAGCGGAGAAAATTTTTGGAAATTCTTTGCCAAAAGAAAAAAATATATGGAAAATTTATATTTAAAAGATCTTCCCAAAAGACGCTATCTCCTCTACAAAAAAGAAAGAGACAGAAAAGAAATTATCTTTTATTCAATTTACTCCCTCACAATAATAGGCCCTCTCTCAAAATCGCTTAAAGGGTATTTTAAAATTCATGACCTAGCCTGGTTTTTGCATCCTCTTATTTGCTTTTTAATCTTCTGGATTTATTTTTTGTCAGTAGTCAACTGGCAGTTCTGGAACTGGCTTGGAATTAAACAAACACAAACAAAAAAAATTAAGTTTCGATAATTTAAAATCAAGAAATAGCTAATCTAAAGAACGTGGCATTAACCATTCTATTCCTCCTTGATAGGGAAAATTACATTGCCGGCACATCTTGGGCAGTTTATCAAAAGAATAACGAAGATGAAGTTGGCGGAAT
>CAZHZZ010000008.1:1228-11931 GCA_964537585.1 uncultured Gammaproteobacteria bacterium
CCGGCACATCTTGGGCAGTTTATCAAAAGAATAACGAAGATGAAGTTGGCGGAATCTTTCTAAAAGCGAGCTTTGGTAAATTTCAGCAAAGGAGTGGGTTTTGACATTACCCAAAACATGCCTTGATTCATAATCACGACAGCAGATTACAAAATTACCCTGGCTATCAATCACAAATGTATGCCATAGCGATCGACAAGGGTAAACGTGTTTAGGGATTAATGCCTGAGCTTTGATATTTTTTGCCACTCCTCCACCCCATTGGTGAGCGAGGGAAACGGTCACCGAATCTACTTTGTCTTGCCAATTTTTAATATGCTTAGCGACATCCACCCGGTTCTCTTCAATCAAAATCAGAGAAATCTGGATTAGGGGTCGGGAAGATGCATTCTTTTTTTTAATTTCCAAAAGGGTGTTAATGTTTTTAACCGTTTTCGCAAAATTTAAACCCATTACCTTCTTATACTGATTAAGAGTGGCGCCATTGAAGCTGATATTAATTTCATCAACTCCCAAATTAAACAATTTTTGGGAAATTTTATCTGTCAATAAAGAAGCGTTGCTATAAAGACGTACGGGCAAACCCAACCTCTTGACCGTTGCAATTCTTGTCGCCAGCCGACGGTCAATCAAAGGTTCGCCAAGACCGCTAAAAAAAACTTTATTAATCGGTAAATGCTCTTTTTTGATCCGATCAATAATTTTGTCGAACACTTGCCGGTCCATAATTCTTTTGGAACGCTTCATTGTCGGATAAGGACACATCAGGCATCGAGCATTGCAAAAATTACTGGTTTCAATAATTAGATTAAAAGGACCTCCTTGGCCTTTCGCTATCTGCCGGCTGATTTTTATCTTCATGAGCCGGAAATAAAAAGGAGAAGAGGCCATTTTCTCCATTAGGCCTCTAGTAAAGCCCGATGAAGAATAAATTAACTTAAGTTTTTTAAAAATCTTATCAAACATCATTCTTGATATAATTTAAGTAATTACCCAATTGTAATACATTAAAATAATGAAAATATTTCTTCGGAAAAATTTGTGGCTTAATTTAGGATTAATCCTTGTTATTCTTTTATCCCTTATTATCCCTTTCCGTCGATATTTATACTTTGATTTTAACCATCAACTAGGCTATCTTGATCCTCATTTATATTGGCAGAGTTTATCAGATTTTGCCGCTAAAAAAGTAATTTATCGTGATTTTTATTGGGAGTATGGATTATTATATTTGGCAATTGGCTTGCCCTTCTTCATTATTTGGGGAAAAACTTTCCTGGCCAGTATTATTATCAGCAATCTCTTTATACCGTTAATTTCCGTTTTATTAAGTCTCTTGGTCGGAAAAGCGCTTCTCAAAAAAAAGCCATTAATTTTATTTATTTTTCTTTTATTTCTTTATGGCATCAATAATGACTTTACTTCCATAAGGCATCTTTTGCCTGAATTGGGATTAGTTATTTCCCTAATTGGGTTCGAAAGCAATAATCGCCGTAAAATTCTTCTCGGAGGAAGCTTGATAGGCCTCTCCTTGCTTTCAAGCATCGAATACGGAATAGCTGCCATTATCAGTCTTGTCGCTTATTTTTTAATCACTCTTTTTAAAAAGAAAAAAAGCACCAAATTTATTTTTGCCCAAATTTCTTATTTTTACGCCCCTGTCGCCTTAATCTCTCTTCCTTATTTTTTCTTCCTAAAAAAAGTGGGGAGCCTAAGAAATTTTATTACTTTCACTTTTCAATACGCTAAATCTTTTTATTTCAGTAGCCCTTGCCGTGAATTCTTCCCCCGATTAGGCGAGGCTAATTTCTGGCAAAGAATAAATTTATATTTCGTCCCCCTCACCTTATTGGGACTTTTAGGAGTAACCATTGCTCAAAGAAAGTCTAAATGGTTTAGCACAATTATCACTTTGCTGGTTTACAGCTTTTTATTATTTTATCGTGTCCTCAACACTCCTTGCTTGAATTATCTAAACTATGGTCTTACTTTTTTATTTTTAACCTTAACTTTTATCCTTTTTTTACCTCAAAAATCTTTTTATTTAAAAACAAGCATACTGATCATTATTTTTTGGTTTACAATCTCCGCTTCTCCAAATAATCTTGTTAAAATTCTATCAAAATCTCCTCAAAGACCAGAAGTATCTGAAGCGGAATTTTTGCCCGTCGCCGGGGTAAAATTAAAAAAAAGATTATCTGAAGAATATAAAGAAATAGTTGGTTTCATCAAAAACAATACGAAACAAACAGACACTATCTATGTCTATCCCAATGGTCCTTATAATCAATTGACACATATTGAAAGACCGGTAAGTATTGCCGCTACCTGGTATTATGATCTCGTTCCTAATTTAGTAAATATTACCTATCGACAACTTAAGGCGAACCCTCCCCGGCTAGTAATTATTAATATTTTCAACGCTTCCAGTGTAAAATCAGCTCTTAACAGAGTCCCCTACAATATTCATCTTGAAAATAAAAATGTTATCTTTGAAGGAATTCTCACCCCGGTAGAACAATTCATTTCTCAAAATTATGAATTAGATAAAAAATTTAACCTTGCCTGGGTGTTGAAAAAAAGAAAAGAGCCTCTTCAGGAAAAAGACTTATACTTACCCATAGGGAAAAGGGTTGAATGGAAAATGGTTACTCGCGACCTAAGTCAATATCCTAACTTTAATTTAAATAACATCACAAACTTTAACGTCGAACAATCAAGCCCGAGAATTCAATTTTATTCAAAAACATTAAATGAGGCTGATTTAATTATCATTCCGATTAAAATCGATCTTGGTATAATCAAGGTCTTTTCAAAATTTACTGCCAATATTTACGCAGTTACCGGAGAAAAAAAACTTTACTTGTTAAGCAAACAGCCCATTTCTTCGGATTGGCAGAAAATGTTTATTATTTTTTCCAAAAGACAAGAGATCTCAGATTTAGATTCTATAATGATATCAGTTTCCAATAATAGAGGCTTCATATGGTGGGGAAAACCCAAAAATATTAAATTGAAAACACCAAAAGTTTTTATAAGGAACCAAGATTTAAAAATAGATAGTAGTGCCTTAAAATGAAAATAAAGTTGTCTATAGTTATCTGCACTTATAATCGCGCTATAAGCCTGGAAAAATGCCTTGCCAGCCTGGTTAAACAAAGTTTTTCTGATTTTGAAGTCATTATCGTTGACGGCGGCTCTACCGATAATACCGACAAGATAATCAACCGTTACCGTAAAAGGCTAAAAATCAAGAAGGTGGTTTACAAAAATAAAGAACTGGCCAAGGTCAGAGATATAGGCTGGAGGAAAGCAACCGCCGAACTGGTTGCCTGGATAGATGATGACGTAATTGTTTCTAAAAATTGGGCTAAGTCAATTATTAATATATTTGCCAATAACTCTCGAATCGGTGGCCTTACCGGACCGACCATTGTTGATGAAAAACTACTCAAAAACAGAGATGTTTTTTCTTTTTATAATCAAAGAGGAATTAGGGGTTTGGCGGGAAAAGTATGGAATAGTTTTTTTCTTGAAGGCAAAAAATACGAAGTGGGCAAAATCTTTAAAAGTGGCGCTTGGTCCCCAGGCTCCAACTTCCCTGCCAGCTTAAAAATCAAGGGGTTAAAAGATGTTGACTACCTTGAAGCCTGCAATATGATTGTACGGAAAAACCTCGTTTCTCAAGTGGGCGGCTTTGACTACAATTACGCCGGAGTGGCAGAATGGTCTGAGCTTGATCTGGCCATGAGAATTAAAAATCTCGGCTATCGTCTAGTTTTCAGCGCCAAGGTAAGGGTGAAACACAATATTTCCCAAGGAGGGATTTACTCAAAAAGAACTCAAGCCAAGTCAAGGATGGAGAACTTTTTTAGATTTTATTTTCGCCATATTTTTAAACCAAGACTCGGTTATTTTTACAAATTTTCCAGTTACGTTTTATTTTTAAACATTTACTGGGGATATAAGGCGATTACTAGCAAAAATATCAACTGGCTGGGAGGTTGGGTAGGAACAATTAGCGGCATTCTAAATATTATAAAGAAAAAGCCATGAAGATTGGGGTTAACGCTAGGCCTTTACAAGAAAAATATCACACCGGTATTCAAAACTATATTAAAAATTTATACCAAGAGGTAGATCATATTGATAAAAAAAACAAGTATATTTTTTTTAAAAATCGTTACGGCAATAAACCCTTAAAAAAAGTTCTCTATGATAATTTTTTAATCAAAAGAGAGATAAAAAAATCTCAAATAGACTTATTCCATGCCACCAATGCCACTCTTCCTCTAGGCGCCAAAAATTGCCGCTATATTGCCACCGTTCATGACTTGGGGTTTAAAATTTTCCCCCAAATGGGTAAAAAAATAGACATTATTTATCTCAATCTAATTTTTAAAAATATTGCTGAAAAGGCCGATCTTATTATTACCGACTCTCGGGCCGTCAAAGAAGAAATCAAAAAATATTACCAGATAAAAGAATCAAGGCTGAGGGTGGTGCCCCTAGGCGTAGATAGATTTTATTTCCAAAAAGAAAATAAAAAATATTTAGAAAAAATCAAAAAACAATATCACATTAATAACCAAAAGATTATTTTCACTGCCAGCGCCCATAGCCCTAGAAAAAATATTGGCTTGCTAATAAAAATGCTTTCCGGCAATCCGCGCTACTTTAAAAATACTTTTTTAATAATTTGCGGATTAATTAACAAAAGCGCTTTCCGGGAGATAATCAAAAATTATAATAAAAGCAATGTTATTTTTCTTGATTATGTTTCCAAAAGAAAGCTTAGGGCTTTTTACCAAATTGCTGATATTTTTATTTATCCCTCGCTGTATGAGGGTTTCGGCTTGCCCATCTTGGAGGCTATGGCCGGCAACACTCTCGTTCTTGCCTCTAATATCCCTGTTTTTAAAGAAATAATTACTGACGACAATCTATTGTTTAATCCATTAAAAATAGATGATGTTTTTGAAAAAACAAAATACTATCTGGAAATAAACAATCAGGAAAAAAAACTAATAACGGAAAAGTATAAAAAGATTTTAAACAACTTTAGCTGGTTGAAGGCGGCAAAGAAAATGGTTAATATCTTCGACTCTTTTTAACATGGTTTTAAAAAAAAGAAACGAAATCAGCCGGATTATTAATAAATTAGGATCAGGGTTTTGGAAAAAAATTAAAACAGCCGATAAAATTGCCGATATGGGCTGTGCCAAAGGAAAACTCTTGAACTTTTTACATGGGGAATTCAAAAAACCAAAAGAAGCCCTATATGGATTTGATATTGCAAAAGACTTTATCGCCGAAGCAAAAAAAGATTTTAACCATATTTATTACTGGAATTTAAACTATCAAAAAAAATGGCCTCAAAAATTCGATATTATTTTCGCCCTAGACATCATTGAGCACCTGGAAAATCCGCAAAACTTTTTGAAAAATATTTCCTATTTAATGGAAAAAGGAAGCCTTTTCGTTCTTTCTACTCCCAATATAAAATCTTTTTCTCATTTTATACAAAAATCACAATGGTTTGGATTTAAGGACAAAACCCATAAAAGACTTTATTGCCGCGCCGATTTATTTCCTCTTTTAGAACAAGAAGGGCTAAGGGTTAAAAAATACAGAACCATCTCTTCCACCGGTTGGCCCTTTTATAATTGGCTAATATCGTCTCTCGGTTTAGGGGGGCAAATTTTACTGTTAGCGGAAAAAATATGACAAAAAAAAGCAAAGGAAAGACAAAATACCGGACGCGCAAAAACTTGGTTCTCTATAATCTTGGTGTTGGCAACACCGAGCTTTTGACCTCAAAAATGCTTTATTGGCAAAAAAAAGGAATCAAAATCAAAATAGTTTGTCCAAAATATGTCGTTCCTCAATTTAAAAAATTAATTAAAAATGTTTCTTATATTGAAATTCCCTATTGCAAAATAGCAAGAAATAAATTTATTTTAATCTTTGAATTACTAAAGCGGTCTTTTATCGCCTGTTTTTTTATCCCCCAAATTATCAAAAACGCAGATGTTATCTATTCTATTTCTTCCGTTCTAGACGCGCTTTTAGTCCCATTTTTTATCAAACTATTCAAACCCAAAATTATTTGGACCGCCTTATTTGAAAACAAAGTTACTCTTCAGCGTCCGGGTAATTTTTTAACCCGCCTTTTGGCTTATTTATTTTATCAATTAAGCCTCTTTCTTTTACGAAAAGCGGATAAAGTATTTGTCATTTCTGAAGAATTAAAATTACTTTTAATCAACAAGGGGTTTAAAAAAGAAAAAATTGTTTTAACAAGTAATGCCGTTGATGCTTTAAAAATAAAAAAAGCCATAGCCTTAAGAAGGCATTGGTGCGATGGGCTATTTATGGGAAGGATTGACGAAGCCAAGGGAGTATTCGACTTAGTTAAAATATGTCAACTGATAGTAAAAAAATACCCCGCTTTTACTCTTTGGATCGCCGGTTCCGGCGATAAAGGCACGGAAAACAAATTAATTAAAAAAATAAACGCCCAAAAGCTTAAAAAAAATATTAAGCTTTTGGGCTATGTTTCCGGTTTCAAAAAGTTCCGGCTTTTATCTAATTGTAAAATATTTCTTTTTCCCAGTAAAAGCGAAAGCTTTGGTGTCGCCCTATTGGAAGCAGTTTGTAGTGGAAAAATGGCCGTTGCCTACAATTTACCGGCCTATAAAACCATTTATTTAAAAAATGAACTCATTATCGCTCCCTTAAACAACGTTAATACTTTTTCGAAAAAAGTTATCGATATTTTAAATAGAAAAAAATTCAAAAACATTAACGGACTTAAATTATTAGATTCAAGCCAATATAAATACAGCCGTATTGCTCAATTAGAAATGGATAATTTCAATAAAATATGACTACTCCGCTAGTATCAATAGTGATTGTTAACCACAATGGCTTTGCGATTACCAAAAAGTGCCTGACCTCAATCTATCGCTCCGAACAAACAGCAAACATCAAGCCTCAAGTTTCAGATATTTCTTTTGAGGTTATTGTTGTTGATAATGCTTCTATCGACAACAGCATTGCTAAGTTAAAAAAATCATTTTCTCAAAAAACAAACTTCCATGTTGTTTCTCGAAAAACTAATGATTTTTTGACAAATGCTTACAACGAAGGCTTTGATCACTCCCGGGGAAATATTGTTATTTTTATGAATAACGATTTAACCTTTGCCCCAGATTGGCTAAAGGAAATCGTTAGCCCCTTCTCCCAAAAAAGAGTCGGTATTGTCGGAGCAACAATATTATCAGCTAAAGAAAAAAACAAAATCGATAATGTGGGCGGGCGATTAAACTTGATGGGATATGGATCCAGCATGCTGAGGGGAAAAACATACAAAGTCGGACAAAACAGCAAAGAACCTTTTTATATCCCCGGCATGTTTTTGGCGGTCAGGCGCTCTCTTTTTATAAAAGCAGGCAAGTTTGATGAAAGTTACAAGGCTAATTATGAAGATGTTGATTTGGCTTGGAGAATAAGGCTTCTAGGTTATAAAGTACTTATTGCCAAAAAAGCCATTATTTATCATCTTGGTTCTTGGACTGTTGATAAATATCTTAAAAAACCGCAATCTTCCTACTTGTGCCGCAGAAATAGGCTAACGACTATTTTAAAAAATGCCAATATTATGTATTTATTTTCTGTTCTTCCTTTATACTTTCTTCTTCAGTTAATAATTTTTTTGAAAGAGCTTATTCTAGATAAAGATATCAATCTGGCGATGACTACCCCAAGGGCAATTTATTATAATTTTGCTAATTTTGAATCAATATTGGCAAAAAGAAAGAAAATCCAAAAACTCAAGAAAATTTCCAAACGAAAAATAGTAAAAAATAAACTTGTCAAAAATACAAAATGAATTTAATCCCTAAGCCAAAAAAAATACCTTCAGCGATAAGGACCATCTGTGGATTTCTTTTTTTTGTTTAATTACTGCCGGGTTTAAAGGAGGAATAATAAAAGGTATTGGGGGGATTATTCTATTTTTGCCATTAAAGATCGTTTCCGTATACGTAATTTTTTGCCTTTCTTGAAATAAATGAATCATGTAAAATGATATCAATGAAATTAACGCACAAACAGAAAAAGTATCTCAAAAAAAATCTTAGAAAAAAATCTCTCCGGCAAATTGCCCAAGATTTAAACCTAGATCCCCAAGTCCTGCAAAAAGATTTAGAAAAGAAAAAAAGTAAAAAATGGCTAACCGATAAATTTCTTGATAAAAAACAAGAGAATGACCTGGATAAAAGGATCAAAGATTTTAATTTAAAAAGCTTTATTCAAGAAAATCGTTATCTGATTTTACTGCTTTGTTTGTTAGTTTTATTTACTTTTTTCAATTCATTAAAAAATGATTTTGTTTCCGATGATATCAACGGTATTTTAAAAAATGCCAACTTAGACAACCTCTCCTACATTTATTCCTCTCCAATGCGTTTAATTAGATTTTTCCAGCCCTTTCTATATTTTCTTATCAACTCTTTGTTCGGTCGATCGCCAATTGCTTTTCGTCTGGTGAATTTGTTTTTTCATCTGGCCACCGTCCAGGCTCTGTTCCTTATCCTCTACCTGCTTTTCAATCGTCGCATCGCTCTTGTAGCGGCCACCCTACTGGCAGTTCATCCTATCGTCACCGAGTCAGTTGTCTGGATCTCCGGTAGCGGTTACGTTATGTATAGTTTTTTCCTCCTCTTGTCTATTTTAGCTTTCCTTTTTATATCTAAAAATAAAAAATACCTTTATTATTCTTTTGCCTTCGGGACAATAGCGGTGCTCATTTCCGAAAAAGCGCTAATTTTTCCCTTAATATTGGGAGCGCTTTCCCTAACCTACGACATCCAGGTGAAAAACAAAAAGAAACTCCTCCTTATCGCTGTTCCCGTCGCCGTACTGGGACTTATTTTGTTAAGCCAAGTGCCGGAAAGAATAAGCTCGTTGCAAAGCAATTACTATGCCCAAAACGGAATAACCAACCCCTTTGTCCAAATCCCCGTTGCCATAAGCTCCTATCTCCGCCTTATATTTTGGCCCAAAAACCTCACTCTTTACCATACTGACCTTACTTCCGGCTATTTTACCTTTCCCCTAATGCTGGTAGTTTTCTTGGCCTTTATGGTGCTCCTTATCGCTTCTTTTAAAAAAAACCGCCCCATTTTTTTCTGGCTGTCTTTATTTTTTATCTCCCTTTTCCCCACCCTGACCCCTCTTGGCATTTCTTGGATGGTAGCGGAACGATATGTTTATCTTGGCTCTATTGGGATCTTCGTAGTTATTGCAATTTTAATTGATAAGCTAAACAAAATTTCCCCAATAAAAAATCTCCCTCTGGCTATTTTTTTTATTTTAATCATTCCCGCTCTTATGACCAGGACCATTATTAGGAATAAAGATTGGCAGAATCAAGATACCCTCTGGCTGGCGGCGGCAAAAACTTCTCCTTCCAGCCATCAAAACCATAACAATCTGGGCGATCTTTATGCCCGCCAAGGAAAATTGGAAAAAGCGGTTGAAGAATTCAAAAAAGCGATTGCCCTCAAGCCCAACTACGCTGATGCTTATCACAATCTGGGCAATATTTATCAGCAAATGAACAAAATTGACCAAGCAATAGAAAGTTACCAAAAAGCAATTAAGTTCAACCCTAATCTTTGGCAATCATATCAAAATTTGGGGGGAATTTATTTTAATCAAAAGAAATATGATCTGGCGCGAGAAATGATGGAAAAAGCCACTCTTGCTAACCCGAAAAATAGTAACATTCTTATTAATTTAGGAGTTATTTATCTCCGCCTAGGCAAGGGACAAAAAGGCAAAGAAGCTTTTCAAAAAGCTTTACAAATTGACCCCCAAAACCAAAGGGCCCGCCAAGCTTTGCTTTCCATAGAATAATCATTGCCTCTTTATTAAACTAAAAGCTGTGTTAAGATTTAATCATGCCTGCCCAAAAAAAGAAAATCAAAAAAAATATATTTGACATTCACTGGCAAAAACGTCTTAAAAATTATCCCCAATCACCGGAATTTAAAAAGAATTTGTTACTGCTTAAAAAAGAAATTGACCAGCGCCTTCCCCAGCAAAAACCAATCCCCAAAATCATCTTTTTATTTATGGGCATCCCCGGAGCAGGCAAAAGCACTCTTGCCAAAATTATTTCCAGACTTTACCCTAGTGTTATTCTTAGTTCAGATTGGATTTTTTTTCAAAAATTAAAAAAACAGATAAAAGACGACTATTATAAAGCTTACGTTTATATGGAAAGATTAATGGAAATATACACACAAGACGGGCATTCAATAATCATAGACGGCAATAACAGAATCGCCTCCATAAGAAGAAAAACATATAAATGGGCCAAAAAGCACAATGCCTACCCAGTGCTTATTAAAATTAAGGCTATGCCGGAAGACACCGTTGGTCGAGTCACTTTAAAAGGAGGAGAAAGACAGACCAGAAAAGAAAAACTAAAAGGCTTGCGTGCTTTTCAGTCTCAAATGGAACAACCCAGCCTCCAAGAGGAAAAAGAGGTTAAAATTATCAACATCAACGGCCTTCAGCCAATTGCAAAAATAAAAAAACAACTGGCAGTAGAAATTAGCCAATTTTAAAAAATTTCTCTACCGCTTTTGTTCTTTCTTCATTTTTCAACAAATCTTCTAAGTAAAAAATTA
>CAZHZZ010000008.1:12031-16902 GCA_964537585.1 uncultured Gammaproteobacteria bacterium
TCTACCGCTTTTGTTCTTTCTTCATTTTTCAACAAATCTTCTAAGTAAAAAATTATCACTCCCGCAGAAGGCGGTCTTAAAGCGGCTTTAATTGAATTCTCAAATTCTTCAGAAGCAATAATTCTTGGTTTATTCTCCGTTTGTACCAAAGGCAAAACCGGTTTGTTTGTTATCTGATTAAAATAAGTAACAGTTTTGGCGATCCAGTCGGTAGAACGACCGCACATTGCCTGATATGTCATCGGGCTAAACATATCAACATACTGGGACAACAACTTAAAATCCTGTCCAATTACTCTCGTTATTGCTCCGGCAAACTCCTGGCCTTGCCAAGGAACGGCAAACAAGCCCAATTTAACTTGTTTTCTTCTAGCCTTAATTACCGCCCTGCTCTGGGCAACAAAACGAGTAATCTGTTCAGACTTCCACCTGATCCACTCTTGCCCCTCATGGTCAACACCAACCTCTTTTTTAAATTTCTTAAGGCAAGTCTGGCAAAAACAATATTCGGTCAGCTCAGGCTTGACTGTTTCCCAGTGGCTAGGATAACGGATAAAATCAAGCCAAACTCCATCAACGGGAAATTTGTCCACAATCCTCTTGATCACTTCTAGTTTTTCTCTTCTAATTCGAGGATGATTGGGACAGGTCCCCATATACCAATCAACCTTCTTTTTAAGCTTACCTTCCCGGCTTATTGCTCGAGCGTCGGGATACTTTTTAAGCAAATCTTGGCCACAAAATAAACCTACTTCGGCATAGACCTTTATCTTTTTGTCCTTAAACTTTTTAACCGACTCAACCCGCAAGTTCTCATGCCCGGTAAAAACCGCGTTCGCCCCCAATCGCAAGATCATCGCCAATTTTTCCTCACTCAAGCGATCAAAAACAAAAACTCCCTTAATCATAACTTGCCCCTATCTTTTTTTAAATTCTTTCATACCCGGCCATAGCCGTCAACCAAGGCAGAACTAAAACATCCTCTGATAAACTGAACTCCATACCAAATGTGGGTCAAAAAAGTTCCCGGAATAGTCAAGAGAGAAATTGGAATATTTTTTGATCTTAGCAAAACCCAAAAACTGTTTAAAACCAGCAGAACTAAATATAGTACCAATGTGCCCCGGTAAATAGAACGCAAAAAATTTAAAAAAACCCAATTAGGCCAAAAGGGGAAAAATAAAGCCAACCCTCCCAATAAACCAAATATAAAAAAAGAAGGGATAAAATAATGCCAGCGCCGGGAAGTGGCCGGCAGTGTTTTGGCAAAATAACCTCGATGCCGTCCAAACCGGCCATTTTGAATAAGATGTTTTTTAAACAACGGTCTTTTGTGGTGATAAACTAAGGCCTTTGGCTCATAAATTATTTTTTTATTTAGCTTTTTTATTAAGTCCAAGCACAGTTTGGTGTCTTCCCCCGGATAATAACTAGAGTCAAATCCCCCCACTTTTTTAAAATCAGCCGATCTAACTAAAAAGTTCATCGAGGGATGATCGTCAATCTCTTTTTCTCTTTGGGGAATAAACCGATGGGTTTGGCCAAAGCCCCCCAGGGGACTAGCGGAAGTCCAGCCCGAGGCTCGCTCCATTATCGATGCCCCCGGCGGATTGACTCCCGGCCCACCCACGGCCGCCACCGACCGATTTTTAAAATGCCTCAACCCTTCCTTGAGCCAATTCGGAGACGGATAAGCATCATCGTCAATAAAAGCCAATATCTCCCCCTTGGCGTATTTCAGAGCTAAATCTCTTTTTTCCGCCGGTTTGTTTTTAGTTTTCGCATCAAAAATAAACCGCGTTTGCGGATATTTTTTCTTTATCGGTCGGGTAGAAAAAACCAAAATCTCATAAGAGGAATGCTCAAGATCAGCATATCGTGGCAGAGATTCTTTTAAAAAATCATTCCACTCTTCACAAATAATGATTATGGAAACTTTCATTTTTTTTGATTATTCTCAACCCAGATTCACTCTAAAGTTAAGTTCCGGATCATGGCGCCATTTTCTTCGATTCCCATCACGGTAATAGCGCAAAATCCGCAAGCGATAAAATATTGCTAAAGTGTCCACAAGAATTTCAAAAACGGTTTGCGTTTTAATGTTGCTGGAAAATTCAAATTGCTGAGGATCTATCTTAATCGGCGCCTCATAAATCCGCTCGAAGCCCAAGTATTTAGCAACCGCTAAAAGCTCAACGTCAAAGGCAAATCTTTTCACCAAAAGACGGGGTAAGGTTTTTTTCAAAACTTCTCTCTTAAAAATTTTTAACCCCGCTTGAGTGTCTTTAATTTTTAAATTAAAAAGGACCTTAATTATCAGCTGATAGCCAATGCTGTAAATTCGCCGCAAGGGCGGATATTCCACTTTGGAGGCCGGATGCCTCTTTGAACCCACAATTATGTCTGCCCCATACCACTCCATATGCTCCAAAATCATAGAAATCCCATTGGGGTCAATATCCATCCCCGCATCGATAAAAGCAACCAAACTGCCCTTAGACCTAGCCATCCCATAACGAACCGCATAACCCTTACCGCGATTATGCTTGTAGCCAATCACTTTTATTTTTTTATCCGCCACCTTCCGCGCCTGGCGGTAGCCATCATCATCCTCCCCATCAACTACACAAATAATTTCATAATCATAACGTATCTTTTCTAAAGCGCTTTTGATCTTTTTTAAATCCTTGGCAATTGTTTTTTCCTGTTTATACGCAGGAACGATCACAGACAGAAGGTGGTTTTTGTCAGATTTCATTTTTCCAATAATACCCTAATAAAAGTAAAAACAAAAAGGTAAGAGAGCCCAAAAAGGCAAAGGCAATCTGGGCAATACTTTGATGATAAATAAAAATCAAACCAACCTGGAGCAGGGCGGCCGCCAAATAAAACCAAACCGCTCTTGTTTTTTTAATTGAAAGATAAAAATTCATTAAAAGATAATTAAAAGTAAACAGAACAAATATAAGGGCAAACAGATTCAAGTATGGCATCACCGCTAAATATCCCCTGCCAAACAAAACTGTTACTACCAATTTGGGAAAAAGAAAATAAAAAAATGCTCCCCCTAAGCTAATCAGAGCGGTAAAAAGACAAGACAGCCTAAACACCGCCTTATAGTTCTTTCCCCCAGAGTGATTTTTAGAAACCAAAGGAAACATTACCGCTATCACCGGTCCACTGGCAAAAAAAATCACCTTGCCCAGAGTTGACAAGGCGGCATAAAAACCGGCCTCCCTCGGAGTCAAGAAGCGTCGGGCTAAAATTACATCACTGCTATAAAGGGAAGTAAAAGAGAGACTGAAAATAAATGAAGGCAGAGTGTAGTCAATAATTCCTTTAAGGTCGGGCGACCAGGGGCTGATTTCTTTTTTCACTAGCCAGCGGCGAACCAGCCAAAAAGAAACCACTCCTCCTACCAAACCGGTTAACAAAAAAGAGGTAACCGCTCCCAAAACACGAAAGCCCAACAAAACTAAAAACACGCCCAAGAGGAGCTTTAAAAGTGAGAGAATGGCTCCCAGGGCGGCAGAGCGAGAAAAGTCCAACAAGCCATTGAGAATGCTAATGTTAAAAGCAGAGAATATGCCGATAAAATTGGCCGTCAAAACAACAATTATTAAATTTAAAGAGTCAATTTTAAGCCAATTGGATAAAAGGGGGGAGACGGCTAATAAAATTAAAAAAAATCCTCCGGATAATAAAGTAATATTTTTTAAAAACCAAAAATATAGTCCCCTCACTAAGCCATCGTTCTTCTTCTCGCCCAAGGCAGAGGCATATTTGACTACCACTTTATTCATAGTTCCCAGAGGGACTCCCAAAAGATAGCTTAAAGAAATCAATGAGGCTAAAAGGCCATAATCAACCGGTCCTAATAGCCGTCCCATTGTCAAGTGATAAAGATAATTAAAAATATTGCCTAATATTGAGGAAATAAACAAAAAGGCACTTCCCCGAAAAAGAACAGAAGATTGTACCTGGTTCTTAAGAGCGCTGATTCTCTTGACCATTTACTCTCCTCAAGCCACCCAGTAGCCCCTAAAGAAGAGCATTGAAGAAATAAGCAATAAAAACAAACTAATAGCCAGATAGAGCCATTTTATTTCTTTTAATTTTTTCTCTTTTAAATTGGCAAAAAGACGCGCCAAGGTTATAAAGGCGGGAAAACAAACCAAAACATATCGGGGCATCGAAGAAAAAGTGCCCGTTAGGGTGGGAAGCAGATAAGCCAAGGTGGCAAAAATCAGCCAGGAGTCTCTGATCTTGTATTCTTTTCTTTTGTACCAACCCCAAGTCAAAAGACCTAAAAATAAAACGGCTATTAACAATTCAAGCCAAAGGTTAAAATAAAGCCACTGTCTGGGGTTAACGGTGACAATCATTTTTAAGTAACGCCAAAAAACTCGGTAGAGCAGAGTTAATTTATTGACAGAACGTTGCGCGCCAAAATTAGATTGAATTTTAATAAAATAAAGCCAGTCACCTTGGGATTGCTTCAAATAATACATGTACTTCAACAGGCCCCAAGAAGATAGAGAAACAAAAAGAAAAACCTTTAGGTGTTTTGTTCTGGAGCGCAGGGTATCAAGCAAATAATGGAAGTGAAAGTGGGCCAGTTTATTTCTTATCGCCACCGCTCGCTGACTTATTCGCCGCCGGCTCTCCTGTTGATAATACTCCACCAGCAAGGCAGGGAGAAGAAAAATTCCCACTAATCTAGTATAAGAAGCCAGTCCGGCTATCAATCCCGCTAACAAAAAATTACCTCGTCGACCAAAGTAAAAACTGGACAAAACCAACAATAAAAACAACGATTCCGTGTAAGCGCTAAGAAAATAAAAAGAAGTGGGGAAAATAATTAAAAGAAA
>CAZHZZ010000008.1:17002-19076 GCA_964537585.1 uncultured Gammaproteobacteria bacterium
TAGGCAAAAAGTTTAAGGATATATTTCAACATAATTAATTATTATACGGAGTCGAGGGATAGCTTTCAATGTTAAATCCTTCTTTGAAGCTAATTTTTTTGCAAAACTGTCCGGTAAACGCTCAAGACTTCTTCCGCTGTTTTATGCCAGGAAAACTCTTTAGCTCTTTTTAAGCCCAACCGAGATAACTTTTCCCTTAAAAAAGCATCATTAAACAAATGCCTGATTGCCAAACCAAGGCTATCAACATCTGGGTCGACTAATATCCCGGCGCTTCCTACCACCTCTGGCAAACTGCCTTTATTGGAAGAAACGACCGGACAACCACAGCTCATCGCTTCCAAAACCGGTAAACCAAAGCCTTCGTCAAAAGAGGGTTGACAATAGATATTCGCTAAATTATAAATTGCCACTAAATCACCGGTGCTTACAAAGCCCGGGGCAAACAGTTTCCCCTTATTAATTCTTTTTTGCAACCAAATCAGATCTTTGTTTTCCGGGTGCTGATGATCAAAATCTTTATTCACTGCCTGTTTACCAACGATAACCAACGGCACCTTTAGTCTTTCACATGCCTTAACTAACCCCGGCACATTTTTATTCCAATCAATGTCTCCCACGTAAAGAACAAATTTGTCGGGTAAATTATATTTCTTCTTAACTTTCAGCAATCGTCTTTTATCCCCTATTACTCCAAACCTGCTATCAGCCGCCAAATAAACAACGGCAATTTTTTCCTCCGGAAAACCAATAAGCCTAACGATATCTTTTTTTGAAGCTTGAGAGTCGGTAATAATTCTTTCTGCCCTTCCCAACAACTTCTTCTGGATCTGCCAGCGAATTTTTCCCTTAACTCCGGGCGGATAATGGTTCGGATTCTTAATGCGAATTAAATCGTGAACGGTAACGATTAAAGGTTTTTTATTTTTGAAAGGAAGAGTGATAAAAAAGGGAGAAAAATAAGGAATATGGAGCAAATCAAACTTTCCTTTTTTAACATCCCCCTTTTTTAATTCTCTAATTATTACTGTTTCCTTCTTCAGTTCTTTTAAGCTTTCCAACAATCTTTTTGTATAAAAACCAATTCCCCGAATCTTATGCCCGGAATACAAAGGAGTAACATCCAGGCCAACAGTAATTTTCATAAATTTAATTTGCCCATTAATAAATTTTAGCCCAAGCAGGGTTTTAAGCTTATTATTCCCAATCTCTTTTTAAATCAATTTTTCTTTTTTGATGATACATTTCCCAAAATTTTACATAAGCGGTAAGATGGTGCAGGCCGGAATAAAAAGAAAATACAAAACCGGGAAAACCATCTAGATAGCCCCGGCAACGGACAAAACGGACAAAAAAATCCTTTTTTGCTCTCCACACAGACCGGGTAAAAAACCAAAAACCGGGCTTTTCCTTTTTATCCAACGCTTCCTGAGCGACTAAGGTCGTATAGCGGTTAGACCTTTTCAAATACTCGGCAAAACTTGCATTATTATAATGAAGCAGGTGTCCCTTGAGCCAGCCTACTTCTCCCTCCACCGCCATCTGCTCATGGATCGACCGGCAAGGTAGTTTTGCTTTTCCTTTTTTAAAAAAGCGAATTAACGGGTCAGGATATTGGCCTGTTTTTCTCAACCATCTGCCTAAAAAGAAATTTTTCCGGGGAATCCAATAAGCATTAAATTCCGATCCTTTCTTAATAATCGACAAGATTTCTCTTTTCAACTCTTTGCTCACCACTTCATCGGCATCAAGTTGTAAAATCCACTCCCCCTTACATCGATTAATGGCTTTTTGCTTATTGATATGGAAAATAGGCTTATTGGTGGTTTTAAAAACCCTGGCTCCATATTTTTTGGCAATCTGACGGGTTTTATCAATCGAAGAGCCGTCAACAATAACAATCTCCCCCGCCCAGTCCTTAACTGAATTTAAGCAACGGCGGAGATTCTTCTCTTCATTATAAGTAGCCAGGGCAACAGAAAATTTTATTTTTCTAAAACCGGGCTTATGTGTTTTGTTCATTATTGACTGTTTATTGACGATTAATTTTACCATCTGGGCAAAATTTGTTTTT
>CAZHZZ010000009.1:0-9697 GCA_964537585.1 uncultured Gammaproteobacteria bacterium
AACATAATACGTGCTTTTATTTTTTAAAATATAGAGGGCTGGGTTTGGGTGAGGGGCGAGCTGGGAAGGGGCGAACCAGATATTCTTTGTTAGCAGGCCCGAGCGACCATCGGGAGCGAAAGTGCAACGTCCCGAAAGCAAATTTCAGAGTCGTCGTGCCTAAATAAAAAACTGTGGATGGGCGCCTTAATCCAGTTCATTTTTTAGAATTTCATAAAATTTATCTTTTGCCAATTTTTCATACCAAGGGTGATGCCCACAATTATTCAATAAATAGAATTTAAAATCTTTGATAGTTTTGGAAAGTGTAATTTTAACTCCTTCAAAAGGATGTGGGTCGTAATCTCCATGGATGGCTATAACTGGACATTGAATCTCTTTGGCATATTCCATTAATTTACCACTCTTTCTTAGTTCACTAGCTTCTGACCAAACTTTTTGATAGATATTCAGTTGAAATTCTAGAACTGAGTCATCATGTGGAATTTCCTGATAAGAATCTGCTTTAGATATTAATTTTCCAAAGTCTTTCATAAGAATTTCTATATTTTTACTACTTGGATTTTTTAGTGATTCCATCAATGAATTAAATTTCCTATTCTCGCCTTCGGTTAAACGAGAAAGTCTGGTTTTCATAATTGCTCTTGCATAACCCTCTTCAAAAGGACCACTTCCAACAAGAATTAATTTCTTAACATACTTTGGATACTTAGCAGTAAAAATAAAAGCCAGCCATGCACCCCAAGACCAACCAATCAAAGTAGCAGGGTTTGAAGAATTTTCATCAAGAATAAATTTAAGTTCGTTTACTTGTCCCTCAATACTATTTTTAGTTTGAAAAGGTTCAAGAATCCCATAATCTGATGATAATTTTTCTGCTACGGGAAGCATTTCTCCCGGCGCTCCTGGCCCTCCATGAATAACTACAACATTGTAAGGGGCATCACCGTATTTTCTTAGATTTTCCATTTTCATTGACATATATTAGGTAAAAATTAGCATAGTAATAAATTTTTTGGCACCCATCCATCTCTAATAGCACGACGATTGAATATAACGTTTCGGTATATACGATGTTGCCGATTTCTCCACTTTATTTTATCAAATTAAATCGGCAATATGGGCGAGGTAGCATTAGCGTCCGCCGAGCCGTATATGCCGTGTTATATGATGTAATTTGATGACAACAACCTAGTTTAATTAAATATCAAAGGGGGCTCTACCTTCGTAACGCTCACTCACTTTTAATACAGAGTTAGTTTCAACGAAAATCAAAGCAAAATTATAATCCGCTGTTGGACAGACCAAGTGAAACGAAAATTTATACCCTTTCCCTTGAAAAAGATTCAATTCCAGTAAATTGGTTAGATCACTGATAAGTTCTTCAAAATCAGTTCTTCCAGGAGATACAGGAAGATAATATTGACTAATGATGCTCTCGTCGTACTCCTGCCCAGAATTTTTTTTATTAATTTCGCCGAGAAACCTATCTTTCAACTCTTCAGGAGAAACAAGAACAAAGAAGGTGTAAAGAATGGGTAGTCTAACCTGTTGGTTTGGCTCATATCCCGTCAGGGGCTTAAAAAAATATGGCGAATAACTAACATTGCTCAACATAACAGGTTCTTCGATAACGCCAAACACATTTTGATCACTTAGGTCATGAGATGTTTGAAAAAAAATTCTGGACAGATAATTTTGCGATTTTTCAGTAAAGTCTTTAATATCCATATTTTGCTTCTTAATTTTTTATATAAATGTCATCAAATTATTTCGTATAACTCATTTATATGCAAAGTGTTTTTATAAACTCCACTGATTATTATTGCATATACAAAATATTGTTATAATTTTGATATGAATAATATAATTGAAATTATAGTTCAAGAAATGAAACTACACAATTATAGTCAAAGGACTATTGATGCATATATTTTTGTGGTAAAAGGTTTGTCTAGGCAAACAATCCCTCTTTGTACAAATTCTATTAATTACTTTTATATGCAAGATTAGAAAAAGGCTACCTTTTATAACCTTCGTTATTCTTTTGCCACTCATTTACTGGAAAATGATGTTGATATAAGATATGCCCAAAAACTTTTAGGCCATAAAAATATTAGAACAACACAAGCATATGTGTGAGTTGCCAATTCAAAACTTAAAAATATTAAAAGCTTCTTGTGACCTGTTTGGGAATTTTTGATAAAACAAGAACCATAATTATCCTTGGCAATCAACTCCTTGTTTCCTTGAAAATCCAACAGTTTTCTTAAAAATAGGCTCGGGCAAACCTGTAAAGTTGCTTCAAAAAGCTGGTTATTGAGCTACGTCCATCTTCCCGTTAAAATAAACTAATGCCTGCTAATAAAACCACTTTTAAACTAGATGTTTCTTCCGATCGACCAATAGCGATTGTTTTTGGTGCCGATAAGCCCGGAGCGCAAGCTTTTGTTAATCAGCTTTTGGATAATAACCTTAGGGTAATCGCTGTCTCCAGCCACGCCAAAACCCCCTCTCTGGCTACCTCTAAAAAAGATTACTTGCAAATAATCAGTCCACGAGAATGGAAAGTATTAGCCAATAAAAAAACGAAGGCTGATTACTACATTGATTTCGCCCTCACTTCAGAAGCGGTTGAAGAAGCCGATAAAAATAATCAAAAACTTTTACGAGTTATCGGTCCATCAGACAACGCTATTCAAGAAAAAGAGTTTTTAGAAAAACAAAACTTTGATTGGCGACTAGTGCAAGGCGGTCATCTTTACGGCCCCAGAGACAACATAGAACAAAAGGGCTTCTTGGATCATTTATTTTTAGCAGCCGTTTTTAATCTCTATCCTTCTATTGCCGGCTCTAAAAAAGAAATTTACCCTACTTTTATAAACGACTTTGCCCAGGGGTTATTTTCTGCCCTTTTTTCTCCTTCAGCAAAAAGAAGTCTTATTTCCTTAAAAGGAGAACCGATTACTATCGCTAAATTTTGGCAAAAAATTGCCGAACAGGCTCATACCTCCAGTCAAACCCCATATCCGGTCCCTATTCCCCCGATAGAGATGATTAATGAACAGATTAAAACCGGAGAAGAGGTGCTGGGCTGGCGCCCAGAAACAAGCTTAGAAGAGGGGATAAAGTCTAGTGTCCAGTTTTTTTTCCAAAAAATGGAAAAAGGGGAAATATCAAAGCCAACCTCATCACAATTAAGCGCTCGCCATTCCACTAATACTAAAGTCAAAAAAAAGACCAAGCTCAAAAAAAAGTCTAAAAAATCCTTGCTAAAAGCAAAGCCAATCATTATCGAGCAAGAAGTAAAATCAGTCCAAAAATCCCCGCCAAAACTCGCCACAAAACCTATTTCGGCTAAACCCGCCCTAGGTAAGAGGAGCCCGTTTCCAACCACAGATAAAACCGACATCCAAAGCGCTAAACCAGATCGGTCCGATACTGAAGTAAAGGGACCAACAAGTAAAACCGGGAGGGCAAATTTATTATTAAAAAAGCGCCTCTCTGGCCGATGGTGGGCCGGATCGGTTTTAGCCCTGGTTGCTTTGTTTCTCTTCCCCCTGTTCTGGGTTAGCGTTAACCTGACCCAGGGGGCAATCAGATTAAAATCATCTGTTAATTACTGGCAGGAGGGAAAATTCCAAAAATCAATCAATCAGGCATCAAAAGCCAAGGCCTCGGCTGAACGAGGGAAAAATTTTATCTCAGCAATCGATCAGCCATGGTTTTATCTAGGTCAAAAAAAACTCTTATTTGCCTGGTTGGACGTAATCGAAAAATCATCTTGGCTAACGATCACCGTCGATAACTGGTCACAAGGCTCCAGCCAGCTATCTACTCTAGTTTTGGGCGAAAGCAACCCTCAGGGACAAATAAAAACAATTGTTCCTCAATTAAAGGCCGATTCAGAGAAACTTACTACCGAATTTTCTTTGGCGGCCGGTAGTTTCTCTCGAGCCAAAGCCCTCCTGCCTCCGGCAACAACAAGCAAGCTTAACCCTTACCAAAAAAAGCTAGATCACTACCAAAAATTTCTAAATTATCTTCAGCCATCCTTGAGGATCCTTGACTGGATGGCAAACCGCAATAAACCACTAACTTTCCTGGTCGTCTTGCAAAATAATATGGAGTTGCGCCCTACCGGAGGTTTTATCGGGTCATTTGCTTTGCTTAAATTTGACAAAGGAAAAATGATTGACTTTAAAGTTCATGATGTTTACAGCGCCGACGGCCAGCTAAAAGGACACGTTGAGCCACCGGAGCCAATCAAAGCTCACCTGGGGGAGGCCAACTGGTATCTAAGAGATGCTAATTGGAACCCCGATTTCCCTTCTAGCGCTAAAAATATCAGCTGGTTTCTAGAAAAAGAAATTAATATCAAACCAGACGGAGTGATAGCCATTAACCTTGAAGCGGCAAAAAAAATTCTTAAAAAAACCGGGGATATTTATCTGCCCGACTTTAATGAAAAAATTTCTGACCAAAACCTTTTTGCTAAAGCAGAATTCTACTCAGAAGCGGGGTTTTTTCCCGGCTCTTCTCAAAAAGCTTCATTTTTAAGCGAGCTTTTTCAACAGCTTCTGGCGGAAATAAAAAATCATCCCGATGGGACAATGATTAGTCAGGCGCTCCTGGCCTCCCTGGAAGAAAAAGAAATTATGGCCTGGACTAATTATCAAGAAATAAACCAAATTCTAGAAGGAAACAACTGGGCAGGAGAGATCAAAAATGTTATTCCCGCCAAAGATAAAACCGACGCTGATTATTTGTTTGTTGTCGAATCCAATCTAGGCGTCAATAAAGCCAACTATTTTTTAAAAAGATCTCTGGAAGCTCTAGTCAACATCGATTCTAATGGCAAAATAGAGCATACTTTAAAAATAAATTATGAAAACAGCAACCAAACTGATACCTGGCCGGGCGGAGATTATAAAAACTATCTAAGAGTTATTCTGCCATCGGGCAGTAAAGTTGAAAACATCTATACTTACGCTCCTTCAACCAGCAAAAAAGACTCCATTGACCTGAATAATGTAGCCCAAGAAACAATCAAAGGAAAGCAATCTCTGGGATTTTTAGTGACCGTATCCACTAATTCTCGCAAAACAGTAGAAATCAATTACTCACAAAAAGTTGATCTGGGAAAAGAAAATTGGCGTTGGCTTCTTTACTGGCAAAAACAATCTGGATTTAGAAGTACGCCGATAACAATGCTGGTTACTTATCCTGACAAACTAAAGCCCCTCCAGGTCCAACCCCAGGCAACGGCGACCTCACAGGGAATTGTCTTTAATCAGTTTCTTGATAAGGACTTAGTTTTTGGCATTGAGTTTGGCCGCTAGCAATTCATCGATCAACTTTTTTAAGGCTTTTTCAAAATTACCGAAAGATCTTTTTTCTGCTTCTTGCCTAATCTTTAAAGGGACAAACTTTTTTTCTTTTTTCTGAAACTTTTCTAATGCCCCCACCAACGAGTTAACCGTTGGTTTTTTAAAAAATAACCCTGTTTTTCCTTCAATCACCGTTTCCTTTGCCCCTCCGGAAAAAAGAGCAATCACTGGCTTTCCCCAAGCCATTGCCTCCAAGGGCACCATGCCAAAATCTTCCTCTTCTACCGGAAAAATAAGCGCTCGACAGTTTCTAAAAAGTCGAGCCAGTTTCCTATCGCTCACTCTGCCCAAATACTCGACATTATCCAATTGCGACGAAAGTTCGGTCACCTGATTTTTTAAAGGGCCATCTCCGGCTATTTTGAGAAACAACTTCAATTTAGCGCAAGCTTTAATAGCTAGCTCCGGATGCTTATAAGAGGCCAGGCGGCTGACAAAAAGGAAATAATCTTGGTTTTGGCGGCTGATTGCCACTGGCAGTTTTATCGGAGGGTTGATCACCACCGCCTCCCGGCGGTAAAATTTTTTAATTCTTGCCGCTACCAAGTGAGAATTGGCAACAAAAACATCCACATCTTGCGAAGAAGAATAATCCCAAAACCGCAAGATATAAGCCATTAATTTTGCATAAATTTTAATCGGCCAATACCGCTTCCAACCCCTAGCTTCCGGGTAACCGTAAAGAAACCGAGGGGGAGTATGGCAATAGCAAACATGAAGAGCTCTAGTTGTTTTTACCCCCTTAGACATAGCCCAAGCAGAAGAAGAAACCACTAAGTCATAGTCAGATAAATCAAAGCTATGCCAAATAAAGGGAAGTAAAAAACGTAATGGAGAGATCAGCCAAGTGGAAAAAGGTAATTTTTGAAACCAGGATACGTGAATATCCCAATCAGAAAAATACCGCCAAAACCGGCCCATTTTTTTCTCATCCTTGATGGCCACAAAAACCTCTGCTTCAGGCCAAATTCGCTTCAAGGCAATCAAAACTCTTTCCGCCCCCCCAAAATCAATCAGATAATCATGAACCAAGGCAACCTTCATATTCCTAATCCTAACTGCTTGCCGGACTTATTCTTATCAGCCAAAAAATTAAAATCTTTTTTCAATCTTTTTAGTAAGGAATTAAAACGATAAGACTCCAATACCTTGGCTAGCAAAAGTAGTTTTTCTTTATTCCAGGTCGCTTTTTTTAAATCAAATTTCAAGTCCAAATTATCAACTGTCTTGGCTAAATCATAAGAAAGATCAGAGGAAAGCTGGCCGGCAATTAGTTTTTTTTTCACCTTGGGGTCAATTTGGCTTAAATGACGATAAACATCCTTAACAGACGAGTACCGGCTTAACAGGGAAACAGCTGTCTTTGGTCCGATGCCGGGCACACCGGAATAATTATCGGAAGAGTCGCCCACTAACGCCTTGTAGTCAATCACCTGGTCAGGCATTACCCCCAATGCCTCTTTTACCTCTGTCGGGCCAATTAATTTGGTTTGAGAAAGCCCCCTTACCGGTAGTAATAGCTTAACCTTATCAGAAACCAACTGCATCAAGTCTCGATCTCCGGTCAACACCACTGTCTTTAAATGACGCTTACTTGCCTTGGCCACTAAACTGGCAATCGTATCATCAGCCTCAAATCCTTTTTTAACAAAAACCGGTAGTCCGGTTTTTTTCGTCAGCCGCTTGGCCAATTTAAGCTGATCGACTAAAGAGGGATCTGTTTTCGGTCTTTTAGACTGATAACCAATAAATTGCTGATGGCGAAAGTTAGGAGAAGGATGATCAAAACAGATTGTCAAAAAATCAGGCCCTACTTCCTTGACTGTTCTTAAAAGAATACTAAAAAAACCAAAAACCGCTCCAACCGGACCCTTCTTTCCCGTTAGAGGAGGCAAGGCATGGAAGGCCCGATGAAGAACAGCATTGCCATCAACAACCAATAGCTTTTTCATAAACCTTTTTTAACAACTTCTTGATTTTAACCTTCATGAAAACTCTTTGTCCTTATTGTTCGATTCGATAAATAAAAAAAGCCACTATTGTTAATTCTTTTAAAAATCCTTCGTTGCCACCTCTTAAAATTTCACCTCTAATGACAAATCTTTTTATACCGGTCGCCGGCTAATAATAATTAGTCCCTCTCCGAGAGATTACAAAATACTGATATGAAAAATCGCGCTGACTATTTGGACAATAAAGTAGCTGGCAAAGACAACCAGAAAGCCCACCAATCCCCAAGTGATTTTTGCCCTGCCTTCCTTTATTCCTTCCGGATCACCTCCGGCTATCATCAAGTGAATCCCCCCCCAAAGAACCATCAACATCATCAAAATACCCGCGAAAACAAAAAGATGGGGAATAATGTCAGTGACGATATCCCCTAATTTAGGTTTGCCTTGATTCATACTTAGCAACGCCTTGTCTTTCACAAGGCCATCGTAGCCTGGAATAACAACTGGCGCCATAGTTTATTGTAAACCGGGAATATGTAAAATGTCTATCCCAATAAATCTTAACAGGAATAAAGAAAAAATGGTAAAAATCAAGCCGGAAATGGCCGCAGTAATTACCTCCCGGCCTGTTTTTGCTTTATCTGGATTGCCGGCAGAGGTGGTAATCAGAAAAGAACCATAAATCATTAACAACAATGCCACCGCCCCCAAAATCGGGACTAGTTTTTTTAAAATATCCACCGTAAGGTCATTAACCTTAAAATGTAAACATCCCAAAGCCGTTATCACTCCTTCTCCTGATGCGCAATAATCAACGGCCAGGACCGGATCGGCCGCCAAAAACATAAAAACAGTCGCTAAAAAACCAGAAACAACAATCTTGCCTTTTTCCTTCATTGGTAATAAAGTTTAACATCACTCTTTATTGACAACAAGCAACGTTTTTGTAAACAAAACCATAAACCAAAAAACCGACGGTTTCCCCAAGTGATAAAATAACTCAATGATTAGTGTCGTTTACAACAAGTTGTCGGCCCTGCGCCGTTACCTTGCCCGCTTTCTCCTTCTTCCTTCCGCTCCTTGTCGCTTCCGACCCACCTGCTCAGAATACTGTCGTCAAGCCGTTAAAAAGCACAAGCTCAAGGGATTGTTTCTCTGCTTAAGGCGGATTATTCGCTGTCGTCCCGGGTCTCCGGGCGGCTGGAATCCGGTTGTCTAAAGTAAACCAATTACCAGCCCCATCAACAAAAAATTTTGCTGAAGAGTCAGCCAATAGTGATCAAAAAGTCCCGTTAATAAAATTGCCAAAAAGGCAAAAGATACCTTTCCAAAAAATATTTTTTTAGAAAAAAATTGTCGATAAACCCACAACATCCACAAAACGCCTAATGCTCCCGTTTCCGCCAACCACAACAGATAGATGTTATGGACCGGCTGAAAAAAAAGATTATTAATCTGCCCCGAGGGCCAAAAATCCGCCAAGCGAACGATAAAATTTCTCATTCCCACCCCCAAAAAAGGCTGAAAAAAAATCATTTTAACCGCCCCTATTGTCAACAAAAAACGATAAAAAACCGCCGGCGAAAAACGCAACTTAAAAACAACGGCCATTAAAAATAAGAAAAGACCAAGCATGAAAAGCTTAAATAAAAAGTGGCTTATTTTCCCTATCCTCCTGAGCCAAAGCACAAGCAAAACCAGGCCAACAAACAGTGAGGCCCGACTAAAAGTCAGAAGTAAAATAACTACTGACAGGGCTAAATAGTATCGTCGCCAGCGCTGAAAGCCAGAATACGTTAGAGCAAAAAAAGCCAAAGCTAAAACAAATCCCGCCAGCGAGTTAGGATGAGAAAAACTACCATAAGGGCGCAAGAATAACTGACCGCCGAAACTAGCTTTGGCAATCCCGGGTGTCGACAAACTAAAACTTCTCTCGCCCAACCACCAAAAAACCCCTCCCAGGCTCGCCTGTTTTAACGCCTGACCAATTACCAGAAAAGATTCAATTGAAAACCAAATTAACAGCCACCAACCAAGGTGGCGATAAATAAAAGATTTATTTTCCTTCACCAACCAAACCAAAGCAAGAAGTTCACCAATCTTGGTCCAACTATAAATAGCTGCTGGACGATTAACGGCAAAAAAAATATTAACCGACGCTAAAATTAAGCTAGCTAAAATAAACTTTTTGTATCGCCGAATATTTTTGGCAAACAAAAACTTATTGTTTATCAGGCTAGTTATCAACCAACCGGCCAAAAGCAGATCGGTTAAAAAAACTGTGGGGGCAAGGTAGTCGACCCTCAAGCCCCAAACAATTGACCCGGACAGCCAAAAATGCTTCCCCAGTTGCGT
>CAZHZZ010000009.1:9797-17854 GCA_964537585.1 uncultured Gammaproteobacteria bacterium
CCTTTAGAATGGTTTGTTTCCATAATTATTTTTCTTCTCCCTCTTTTTGTCTTTCCTTGGATAAGGCAACCGATTATTGGTGCCAAGCAACTTTTTCTCTATGCCGGCTTTTTAGTCGGAGTCATTCTTTGGGCAACATCTCTTCTTTACAGAAAAAAAATTATTTTAAAACTCCCTGTCGGCGAAGGCTGGCTCTGGCTAGTAATCGTCTGGGGGGCAGTTTCTTGGTTTTTGTCTGGGCGGGGCCTGAAAGCAAGATCGCTTCTGGACCCTAACCCCTGGGCAAATATTTTGGCGATCAGCGCTTTTGGACTAATCTTTGCCCAAACTGAACTGGCAAAAAACAAAGAACGACTCTTGACTATCATTAGCGCCAGCGCTAGCTTGCTAGTACTTATTTCCCTAATTCTCTTTTTAATTCCTGAAGGCCGGTTTCCTCTAAGGATTTTGCCCAACAATCTCCTGTTCACTATCCCCAGTTCTCAATGGTCACCGGTGGGATCAAGTTTGAGCTTATTATTGTTTGTTCTCCCTCTGCTCGCTTTCTGGCTCAAAAAACTAACTAATCGCATCAATCGACAATCCCCAGCCGAATCAAAAAAAATAAGTTTGCCGGCCATTTTTGTTTTCTTTTTCATAATCGGAGCGGCCACTGCCATTTATCAATTAACAAAAAATAGGCCTCAAATACTAGACCCATATTCTTCTTGGGTAATCGCTGTCGAATCATTAAAAAAAACCCCTTTATTCGGCATTGGTCCCAATAACTTTTTAACCGGCTTTAGTTTATATCGCCCCCCAGAATTTAATAGTGGTCAAAACTGGGCAATGTTATTTACCAGTCCCGTTAACTTTTGGCTCCACCTTTGGACCGAGTTAGGACTAGTTGCCTTAGGCTTGTGGTTGGTTTTCTGCTGGCAAACAATCAAGTCAATAAGTAAGAAAAATTCTCTTTACTATCCCTTAATTATTCTTTTAATAATCCAGGCGGTTGTTCCCGCCAAGTTACCGGTTATCTTCTTGTTTTTGATTATTTCTCACCAAGTCAGAGAAAAAAAGACTTTTCTTATTCCCGAGGTAAAAGAAGTTAAAAAAATAGCCATTGGCTTGGCCCTCGCCTTAGTTCTTCCGCTTGGGTTTGTCTTCAGTAAGGCTTTGGCGGCCGAGTATTGGTTTGTCGAGTCATTAAGGGCCATCAATCAAAATCAAGGCGGAGAAGCTTATCGATTACAACAAAAAGCAGTCGTCCAAAATCCTTCGATTTTTAATTACCATCTATCCCGCTCACAAACAAACTTAGCTTTGGCGGATGCCATCGCCCAAAAAGGAAAAGAAATGACCGATACTGATCGCAATAATATTAGTCGTCTTGTTCAGGAGGCAATCAATGAAGCCAAGGCCGCTGTTTCCCTAGAGCCACAAAACATAATCGCTTGGCAAAATTTATCTCAGGTCTACCGAAAACTGATTAATCTCGCCAAAGGGGCAGATCAATGGACAATTTCTTCTTACCAACAATCAATTTCTCTTGATCCCCTTAATCCCACTCTAAGAGTTGATCTGGGTGGAGTGTTCTATAACCTAAATAAATATGAAGATGCCTCCAGATCATTTGAGGCTGCGGTTAGGCTGAAACCTGATTATGCTAATGCCTGGTATAATTGGGCCTGGGCGTTGAAAAAACAAAACAAACTTCAACCGGCGGTAGAAAAACTACAACAATCCCTCACTCTTATCTCCCCTAATACTCCAGATTACGAAAAAGGGGCCAAAGAACTGAAAGAATGGAAAAAAGAGCTAGGAAAAGAAGAGCAAAAAACCTCGGCCACTAAAGGAACCGGTCAGCTGGCCGTGCCCACACCAATCCCTAGCCCAAAGATAAAACCAATAGAGCTACCAAAAGAAGCGGCTCCCCAAATCGAGGTCAGTCCTTCTCCCAGTCCAGCCCAAGTAACTGCAACGCCGGAAGCGCAAAGCTCGCCTGCTCCCACCGGGACTCCTTCGGAAACACCATAATTAAAAAACAAATTGATCCCTACCTTCAAAGATCACTTGCAGTTGTCTTTTTTCTGGATAATAGCTAACAAAGCCCTCTTCCTATTTCTAATCTTGGTTTAATTAGACGAAAAACCCTGGAGAAGTCAAAAACACATTTCCCTTTATTTATTTTTCAACCCACCGCCTATTATTTTGCTCTCGATATCTATTGTTGACAGCTTTTATCCGCTTCTATCAAGCTTAACTGGTATCTCTCATTTGAAAAACCGGATCGGGTTTAACTTTACTCCATTTTTTATGATCTCAAAGTGAAGATGAGTGCCGGTTGAGCGACCGGTGCTTCCCATCTGTCCTAAAGACGAACCGCGACTAACTTTGTCTCCCGCCTTAACATATATCTTTGACATATGAGCATAAAGGGTTTTATAACCGTTGCCATGATCAACGACAACATGTCTTCCGTAACCAAAGCGACTGCGAATTACCATCGTTACTTGACCGCCATCAGCGGCTTTCACCAATGGAGCAGATCGATTAGCAATATCCAAAGCCTTGTGATACCAATGGTATCCTTGAGAAATCACCCCTGAAGTTGGCCAAGCAAAACTGCCCGTTCCTTTAACCCCGGACTGTATCGGCACTCTACTGGCATAATAGGTTGATTGCGAAGGACGAGCTTGAGGCATAACTCCATTGGGAACAATTAGAGATTGACCAACCGCTAAAGAAAAGTTTTCGTCATTAACAAAGGTGTTGAAAGGAAAATCAACAATTTCTTGAGGGTTAACCTGGTATTTTTTAGCCACAGAGTAAACCGTCTCTCCTCTTCTCACCTTGTGGACAATGCCGGTTACTGGCGGAATTTTTAAACGCTGACCGGCTTTGATTTTTTTGGCGGCATTAATGTTATTAGCCCAGATAATTGTATCCATGGAAACACCAAACTTTTTGGCAATTGAAGAAACTGTTTCTCCCTGCCTGACTACATAAGAAACAATTTCTCCTCTAAGAGGACTGGAAACTGTTTGTGGAGTATAAAGGTCACCCTCTTCCAGGGCTCCTACCGGAGAGGCAAGATAAGATCCGGCCGCAAAAGAATCTGATCCGGAAAAAACCGCTTCTAACTTGGGAGAGAAATAAACTCCCAAAAAGATAAAAAGGGTCAGGGTAAAGTGGGCCAAGGGCTGAGAAAATCTCCCTCGTTGACGATAAAGGTAATAAGAAACCAGCTTTTTGAATCGATTAAACCAAAGAAACAAAACTGTCCCCCGCCGCCAAAAAAAACGACCATATACAGCCAAAAACGTTTTTGCTTGACCACCTGTCCAAACAAATTTGTGTCTACTTTTCTCTAGCCTAAGCCACCATCCCTTCATTTAAGGTTTACAAGGATAACAACTCAAAATCTGTATTGCAAACAAAGAGTCTAAAAAAACGCCGGGAAAAGCTTTTGCCGCCTGTTCATTCACCCTTTCAAAAAAGTGATATAATCGAGAAATGAGAGATATTTATAGTAGTAGGGTGGATAAAAAGGGAAAGGTAACAAAAAGCCCTTCTGGTTCAAAAAAGAAAATGATCAAAAAACAAAGCCCCAGGCAAAAAATATACCGCCTGGTAGGATCGAGTCGGGGCACAGTGGGCGCTTTCGTCGCCCGACCAAAAAGGGTTAGTTTCGATGGTCAAGAACCGGAAGAAAAAATCATCCTTTTGCTTCGTCAACATCCAATCGTTAACGTCAAGTGGTTCTCCCTTGTTATTATTATGGCAATTGTCCCCCTGCTTCTTGGCGGGGTTCCCCTACTAAAAGACTTTCCCGCTAGATTTTACCTGGCTTCAATCATTCTCTGGTACCTGTTGACCATCGCCTTTGCTGTTGAACAATCATTAGCCTGGCTGTTTAATATTGGCATTATCACCACCAACCAAGCCATAGATATTGATTTTTTCAGCCTGACTAACAAAAGAATTACTGAGGCAGAAATAAACAAAATTCAAGATGTTACCTCTCGCTTTGGGGGTATTTTACAAACATTTTTTAACTATGGATCCGTCTATATCCAAACTGCGGGAGAAAAACCAGAACTGGAATTTGTTAATATCCCCAATCCCACTCTAGTTGCCGACGTGATAGAAAAGTTAAGATTAGAAAAAGACGACAAAACCCATAAAGCATGAATATAGAAACTCTGATCCCTTTTCTGTTGAATATATCGATCTGGAATATCGTCAAGCCAATCTACCTGGCCGGCTTTATAATTCAAGTTATTTTTGCCGCCGTTGTTTTGCGCCAGATTTACGCAATGACCAAAACCGTCTCCAGCCCCATCAATGCCTTCTTAAAAACACTGGGGTTTTTTTATCTGGTGTTTTCCGTCATCATTCTGGCAGTAATGTTTTATATTCTTTAAAAAATGAACTTGTTAGATACCTGCCAAATCACTGGTAAGCCAGGCGCTGACGGCTGGTCTCAAACTCGCCTAACCGGCATTGCCGACCTCGGTCAATTAATTATCCTCGCCTCCGGTCCTAATTCCTCACTAGACGGAAAGCAAATCCTCTCACAAATAAATACCGCATATCACCAGCTTAAAGACCTCTCCGAATTAAAACGAATTAAAAAAGCAGTTTTTTGTGTCGCCGACAAATATGCCATCGAAACAGCGACCATCGTCGTTAAAAAAGATCGCGTCTGGATGGCAGTGGCAAACAAAGGTCAAATTAAACTATATCGAAACGGTCAACTTTTAAACCTGGCAAACAGCCAAGAAGGGCAGATAACAGCCGTCTCCGGATTAGCTCAGCCCAACGATCGATTTGTTTTGGCCACCAATAGATTTTTCCAAAAAATTCCTAAAGACACCCTAGACGCTTGCTTAAAAATTGCCAGCCTCTCTCAAATCAACCACATCCTCTCTCCCATGGTCCACAACAATAAAAAACAAGGTAGAATAGCGATGGCTATTATTGCCATTGGTACCCCATCCACCCTATCGCCAGAAAAATCCTTTTCCCTTCCCTCAGAACCCATAAAAATTAAAAGAAAATTCAAAAACCAATTAAAAAAGCTGGATTCTTTTGTAAAAAAACTACCCTCTCGACAACCTGTTCCCGTCACCGATCAACCCCAGCCTGCTCTCTCAATATCCGAGACCAGCATTAAGGCAAAAAAAAATCCATTTTTATCATTAGGAAAAAATAAGTTTGTCAAAATCTTTACAAAACGGCGAGAGAAAGTCAAAATAAAACATTCCAATGGGTCTGGAGGCGAGCAAAACAAGGTAATGACCTTAATGGCGGTTATTTTCCTTTTTTTGCTTGGCGTCAGCTTAACCATCAGCTGGCAAAAAAAACGACAAAAAGATCAACAAAAATATCTTCAAATAATCACTACTCAAGCTGAGGAAAAGCTAAATGCCGCTTGGTCGGTACGAGAGCTAAATTTAGAAAAGGGGTTAAGACTGGCCGAAGAAGCAAAAAAGAAATCTCTTGAGGGATTAAAAATAAACCCCCACAATGAAGCTCTCAAGAAAATTCTTTCTCAGTCAGAAAAAATTATTAGTCTTTCCGGCGGACAGAAGATTATGCCTGAGTTGTTCTTTGATTTTAAAATCATTGCCAACAACGTTTCTGCCGATCAGCTTTATTTGGACAACGATTACCTATGGGTAATAGATCGTGAGGGAAAAAGATTAATAAAACTGGATATTAAAAATAAAAAAACCCAACTGGTGGCCACCGGCTCAGAAATCTCCCAACAAAAGAGCGTTCTTGTTTCGGGAAAAAATATTCTTTTCTGGTCTGATGAGGGAATCAAAAAACTGATGAATGATGACCACCTAAAGCTCCTTGTCAAAGAAGACCAGAAACAATCGGCGGCGGCGGCTTTATGGGGGGGTAATGTTTATGTGGTTGAACAAGGACAAGGAATACTAAAATATACTAACAAAAATGGAAGCTTGTCGGGATCAACTTCTTGGTTAAAAAAGGCGGTAAATATTGATTGGCAAAGCATCGTCAGCATGGATATTGACGGTAAAATTTGGCTACTTGACCGCCAGGGAAAAATTTATCTATTCGCCCAAGGACTCGCAAAACCATTTCCCCTGCTAAGCGTCAATGCTCAGGCAAACTTTCTCGCCGTCGCCAAATCCACAGACAAATTAGCTTTTTGGGACAGTGGGGAAAAAACTATTTTTGTTTTAAACAAATCAGGAAAACTGCTGGCCAAAATCCCCCTGAAGTTGGAGAAAGTAAACGGGCTCAAAATAACCAACAAAGGAGAAATAGTCTTTATCCTTACTAAAGACAAAGTTTATTTTCTTAACCTCCAAATATGAGTTTGGCAAAAAAGGGTCACCCTAATAAAAAAAAGCCGGTTATCCGTTATTCAAACCGAAGAGCCAGACGAGATTATTTTATTGCGGAGAAAATAGAAGCGGGAGTGGTTTTATCGGGGGCAGAAGTAAAATCGGTCAAAACCAAAAGCATTAATCTTGACCTATCTCTAGTCCAAATAAAAAAGGGGGAAGTGTTTATCGTTAACGCCCATATCCCTCCTTACCAGTTTTCCACCGATCAACCTTACGATCCCCGTCAAAGCAGAAAACTGCTTTTGAAAAAAAACCAGATTAAAAAACTAATCGAAGCCAAGCACAACAAATTAGCAATCGTCCCCCTTTCTTGCTATAATAAAGGCGGTTGGATAAAGGTCCTTCTGGGAATAGGAAAAAGAAAGAAAAAATACGAAAAAAAGCAGATTCTTATCGAAAGGACTTTGAAAAAAAGACTTAAAACCCAGCCGAGAAACATTTAAAAAAGGGGATGTATTTGATTCGACAGGGATGCACCTTAACTGACTGCAAGCCTCCAAATGGCCAAAAGGAGTAAAAAATGGCTAAAAAAATATGCCAACGAAGCATATCCTTCTTACGCTTTAGCTTAAAAAGCGTAAGCATCGGCAAGTAGGCTCTCGTCCGGGGGAGCAACTTATCCGGTGTCAACCCTAACCCGGACTAAAGATCGGCATTTGATTGAGGCGCCGGTTGGTTCTTTTACTCAATCTCGCAAAAAAGTATTTTGCTGGTTTAATAGCCTTTTTGTTAAAACAAAAAACCATCTAAGCTTGTAAAGGTCGTTAAGAAGGTATTCTTGGACCCCCGTTCACTGCGGGGCATCTCCACAAAATAGTCTCTTTACTCGTCAAACCGCACCACAAATCCCTGTAAATCCCGCCTGCCCAGAAGAAGCTTGGCTCTGAGGTGTGAACGGTTAGTAACACTGGCCGAGGTAACAATCTTTTTTCCCTTGAGCCAAAAAACCAACCCAATCACCGGTCGGCGATGATTCTTGCCCAGGGCAGAACGATAATGGCGATAATATAAGATATTGTCCGACTTTAACAATCCCAAATCTTTTGCCAGTTGTTTGTCGATTGAGCTCCGGTAAGCGCCGCTATCTATTCTGGCGGTAATTTCAAATCGCTTTTTTTTCACCGCAGTTTTCAATCGCACCACTTCCAGAGTGGAAACTACTTTTGTTTCTTTATCCACTCCCACCTTGTCAACAAAACTACTCCCAAACAAAGAACGAGCAATGTTAACCGCATGGTCAACGCTTCGCACCTTGATTCCCTCAACTCTTTTTAAACGATCTCTCAAGCCCGCCCGATTACAAATCTGGATTGACAAACCCGGTCGGGCATTAATTTCTAACACCAATGGTCCTTTTTCTTTGTCTAAAACCACATCCACCCCCACAAAGTTCAAGCTAGGTACCGCTTGTTGAGCTTTAACAGCCGTTTCTAATATTCTTTCCCAAAAAGGAATTTTTATTCCATTAACCTTAATCATCTTTTTCCTGCGCAGATCCATAATCTTGTCTAACGGCCGGTCGCGCCTAACCGCAAAAGTAGTGATCCCTGTAGTCATATCCAACCCCAAACCAACTGCTCCCTGATGAAGATTTCCTCTCCCTCCCGATTCTTCTGTCGGAATCCTCATCATTGCCATTATCGGCACCTGATTAAAAACTACCACCCGAATATCCGGCGCCCCCGTTTT
>CAZHZZ010000010.1:0-17018 GCA_964537585.1 uncultured Gammaproteobacteria bacterium
GTAAAATATACGCAATTCCTCGGCGGAGCCGAGCAAAAATCGCGCGCGAAAAAAATAACGGAAGCACGGCGGGTTGAGGTGCCGCGCTGGAGTTACAAGCCCCGCGAAGTGGGGCGAGCTAACACATTAAAAATTTTCTTTGAAATATGTTTTAATCTTTCCAAAAAAGAGCATCATTGAGGAGATGGCGAAATTGTTAGGTGTGGTGCTTGTGGCGTTTCCAGCCATCGCGCTTCCGAAAAAGTCAGCTCGAACAGGACAAAATCATATCTAATTTTGTCCAAAAGAAAAACACGTTATCGCTAATATGAAATTTGATAAAAAAGGCATTTTTAAAATAAGGGAGATTGTCATTAATTGGATTTTAAAAAATGAAAAGGGCGACAACAAAACTATCTCTGCTAATAATTTTCAGTAATTTTTGATACAATAAGCCGAGCTTTGTTGTAAAGTGCACCTTTTGCCGCCATCGTCTATCGGTTTAGGACGCCACCCTTTCAAGGTGGCAAGGCGGGTTCGATTCCCGCTGGCGGCACCCTGTCCGCAGTAGAACTACTGCTAACATGTAGCGCAAGCTAACTCTTTTAAAAATCTTCGGAGATATTTTTAAACCAGCGAATTTGGTAGGTTTGTTTTTCTTTGTCAGCGATAATGGCAATTGCGTCAATTCTTAACGAGTCGGCATTATTGGGGTTTTCGTCTTTAAATATAGAGGCGGTTCGTTTTATAGAGGCAATTTTTCTTTTTCTGATCGCCTCTTCCGGATAACCACTTTTTTGGCCACTGCGCATTTTTACTTCCACAAAAACGGTCTGGTTTTTGTCTTTGGCGATAAGATCGATCTCTCCCCAGCGAGTGCGAAAGTTTCTCGTGATTATTTTTAATCCCTTACCCTGAAGAAAATGTCCGGCTATCTGCTCCCCTCTCTGTCCGTACTTTATTTTATAGCTTTGTTTTTTTGCCATGAAGATCGCGCAGATAATAAAGCTTGGCCCGCTTTATTCTTTTTTTAGGTTTAGAAACAAGCTTAATATCAGATATCCAAGGAGACTGAACAGGGATGATCCGCTCTACCCCGACATTGTCAACGGCGGTTTTTCTGATGGTGAATGTTTTGGAGGTTTTGTCTTGACCTTTAATGGCGATAATCCGCCCCTGAAAAGGCTGGGCTCTAGTTTTATCCTTTTCTTTGATGATATAGTCGACGCAAACGATATCACCGACACTGAATTGTTTATCCTTCCAAGAAAAACTTTTAGCCATAAGTGAGGTTATTTTAACATCTAGCTTACGAAGGAGCAATATTAGTTTTCTAACACTTTTTCAATCTTTGCTTTTAACTGAGGAGTGATGTTTATTCCGCTTTTAGGAATGAGGACCTTTTTGTTTGGGAAAATAAGGATAATTTTTGTTGTGCCTGGATTACTACGAATAAGCTCATTTAAGTCAACCATGCTTTGCGCTTTTAATCCTGGGGGAATATTAACGGTAAAGTTTTGACCGTTTTTGTTGTTTTCGGCAAGGTTGGTTTGGGCTGGGTCCTGAATTTTTTGGGCAATGACACTAATCTTGTCTGATTTCCCATCAGCTTTTCCCTCGACGGCAATGACAGAATTTTCTATGAGAATGGATGAGACTTGACGGTAAAGACGAGGGAAGACGACTATGTCTATCTGGCCGGATTCGTCTTGGAGGGTCAAAAAACACATTTGTTCGCCCTTGGCCTTGGTGACTACTGTTCTCATGTTTATTAAAACTCCGATCAAAATCAAAACCTCTCCATTGCTGTTTTCTTCTATTTGGTCAATTCGTCGGGTGGCCAGTGACTTAAAGTCGGCCAGTTTATTTTCGATCGGATTACTACTTAAGAAAAATCCAAACAGTTCCTTTTCAAACTTAAGAAGTTCTTCTTGATCAAATTCGCTTACTTGAGGTAGTTCAAACTCTATTTTTGCTACTGAGGGGGCTTGCGATGCGGTTTCAAATAAACTTTTTTGACCACTTGATTTATCGCGATGATGCCTTTCTGCTCCACTTCTAACTTTTTCTATTACTTCCAACAGGGCTTTTCTTTTGCCAAACTGGTCAAATGCCCCCGCCTTAATTAAGCTTTCAATAACTTTTTTGTTCATTTTTTGAGGGCTGGTTTTTAGGCAAAAATCAGCAATTGATCTAAATTCTCTTTCTTTTTTTCTCACTTTGATTATTTCTTGAATGGCCGCCTCACCCACGTTTTTGATTGCCGATAAGCCAAACCTGATTGCCAGTCCACCGACAGACTCTTTGTCTTTTTCCAGAGTGAATCCGGTTGATGAATGATTAATGTCGGGAGGAAGAATCTTAATATTCATCCGCCGGCATTCTTGGATAGCCAAAGAGATTTTTTCTTCCTTACCTGCTCCGGCACTAGCATCAGCGGTTAAAAGAGCTGCCATAAACTCATTTGGATACTTAGCTTTCATCCAAGCAGTCTGGTAAGCAATCATGGCATAAGAAACAGAATGAGCTTTATTAAAGCCATAACCGGCAAATTTTTCAATCAAAGAGAAAACATTTTCTGCCACCTGTTTTTTATAGCCGTTTTTTACCGACCTAGAAATAAATCTTTTTTTCTCTTTTTTCATCAACTCTATCTTTTTCTTGCCGATTGCTCGGCGCAATATGTCTGCTTCTCCGAGAGTGTAGCTAGCCATGACGTGGGGTATTTCCATACATTGTTCTTGATAGACGGCAATACCGTATGTTTCTTCCAAAATGGGCTTTAAATCTGGGTGAGGATATTTAATTTTTGTGGCATCTTTTTTGCCACTTATAAAGTCGTCGATAAATTGCATCGGCCCGGGTCGGAAAAGGGCAACCATAGCAGAAAGATCAGAAAACCGATTAGGCTTTAGTTTGCGCGCCAACTTTCTCATTCCTTGGCTTTCCAATTGAAAAACTCCAGTGGTGTCTCCTTTGGCAATCATTTTATATACTTTTTTATCGTCCAGGGGAATTTCTGATGCGTCTATTTTTTTCTTTTTTGTTTGCAAGACAAAATTTACCGCCTTTTCTAAGATGGTTAAATTTCTTAATCCCAAAAAGTCCATTTTTAGAAGGCCAATGGCATTGTCAGAGACGTTTAAGTCTAGGGCATACATATCGTACTGAGTGACAATTCTTCCTTCTTTAGGGTCTTTTTGAACTGGAGTGTAATCGGTTAATGGTTTATCGGAGATAACTACGCCGGCGGCATGAACCGAAGCATGACGGACTACGCCAGTGATTTTTTTGGCCAGGTCAATAGTTTTTTTTATCTCTTCTTCGGTCTTGTAGGCCTGCTCCAGCTCAGGATTTTCCTCCATTGCCTTTTGGAGAGAGATTTTTTTGCCGGGGCGGGAAGGGACCATTTTGGCAATCCGGTCACCGATTTCATATGGGTATCCAAGAACCCGGGCAATATCTCTGACGGCCATGCGAGATTCGATTCTTCCAAAAGTAATTATCTGAGCAACATGATCGTCGCCGTATTTTTTACGCACATACTCAATAACTTCGTCTCGACGATCATCGGGGAAGTCCAGATCAATATCGGGGGTCGATTGTCTCTCGGGATTTAAAAATCTTTCGAATGGAAGACGGTGAGCAATAGGGTCAACGGAAGTTATTCGGAGGATATAAGAGACAATTGACCCGGCGGCGCTTCCTCTGCCTGGCCCGACGCGAATGCCTTGGCGCTTAGACCAGTTGGTGAGGTCTTGGATGATTAGGAAATATTCTGGATAACCCATCTTAACAATCAAGCCTAATTCATATTTAATTCTGTCTTTTATTTTTTTATTAGAACGAGGATAGCGGCCAGGCAGTCTTTTTTCCACCAATTTTTTTAGGTATGACCCGGCTGTTTCTCCCTTTGGCAGTTCATAATGAGGGTAGATTTTTTGTCCTAAGGGAATTTCTAGATTACATCTTTCGGCTATTTTCAGGCTGTTTTTTATCGATTCCGGATGCTGAGAGAATTGCTGGGCCATTTCTTGGGGAGATTTTAAATAAAGATAGGGAAAATCTTTCATTGATAATCGGTTGGTGTCGGTTACTTTCTTTTGGGTCTGGATAGCCAACAGGGCATCTTGAGCCTCAACATCATCCTTTTCTATATAATGAATGTCGTTAGTGGCGACAACGGGAATACCAAACTTTTTCGAGATTTCTATTATTCCCTTATTGGCTACATTTTGCGCTGGCAGCTTTGGGTGATGTTGTATTTCCAAATAAAAATCTTTGCCAAAAACGTCCAGGAATTTTTTAGTGGCCTTTTCTGCTTTTTTGGTTTCTTTTTTAGCTAGAGCGCTGGGTATCTCTCCGGCGATACAAGCGCTGCCGGCAATAATGCCTCTATGGTATTTTTTTAGTAGCTCCCAGTCCATTCGCGGTTTATAATAAAAACCCTCCAAATAAGAAAGGGAGACCAATTTCATTAGGTTTTGATAGCCTTCAAAATTTTTAGCAAGAAGAATAATGTGATTTCTGTCGGCGCTAGTCCCGGGTTCTTTTTGGAACCGTGATCCGGTAGCCACATAGCCTTCAACCCCAATAATGGGCTTAATCCCTTCTTCTCGACAGGCATTATAAAATCTTATCGCCCCATAAAGGTTGCCATGATCGGTTAAGGCCAGGCTATTCATGCCCAAACTCTTAGCTTTAGCTGCCAGCGGTTTTATTTTTCCCAGTCCATCAAGGAGAGAATATTCACTATGAACATGAAGATGGACAAATTTATTTTTCATTTATTATTTTTTTTAATTTTTCTTCCAGCATTTTTTTTGTTGCCTGAGGGTCAGCCTTGCCTTGAGAAATTTTTTGAACCTGACCAATCAAAAACCCAATTACTGGAGTTTTGCCTTTTCTAAAGTCTGTCACGGCATTTGGGTTATTTTTAATTACCTGATCTATTATTATTTTTAACGGACCTTGATCTATTTTATCTTTTTTTTCTTTTAACGCTTGGAGTACTTCCTTGGGAGAAAGATTTTCCCAAGGAATTTTTTTATTTATCAAAAGATTAGCCAGCTTAACTGATTTTAATTTTTTATCTTTGACTAATTTTACCACTTCTTCAAAGAGGTCAAGCATTTTGCGGTTGCTGACTAAAATTTGGGAGTTTTCCCAACTTAATCCGAATCTGCTGATTAACTCTTTTTCCTTTTCCCAAGGAGTGGTTTTTATTTTTTTAGTAATGTTTTTTATTGCCGACAAACTGAATTCAAAAGGAGGAATATCGGGCTCGGGAAAATACCGATAGTCTTTCGCCTCTTCCTTGGTTCGCTGGGAGTAGGTTATTCCCCTTTGGACATTGTAGCCGCGAGTTTCTTGTTTGGGTCGCTCGCCTTTCAAAATTATTTCTTTTTGTCTGGCAATCTCATAATCAATTGCTTTTTGCGTAAAGCGGAATGAATTGAGATTTTTAATTTCTACTTTGTAATCAGGGAGAATTTTGGGGTTGGGAGATAAAGAAATGTTTGCCTCCATTCTCATCGAACCTTTTTCCATATCGCATTCAGAAATACCTAACCAGCGCGCAGTTTGTTGAATTCTTTTAAGGTACTCCTTGGCTTGAGCCCAAGAATGGATATTCGGCTGACTGACAATTTCTACCAGAGGGACACCACTACGATTGTAGTCGATAAGAGTAGAGTCTTTTTGGTGAATTAGCTTGCCGGTGTCTTCTTCAAGGTGGATATCTTGAAGAGCGATTGGTACAAATTGACCTTGGTCCATAATTGTTACTTGGCCCCCTTGGCCGATGGGAAGAAAATGTTGACTTATTTGGTATCCCTTGGGTAGGTCTGGGTAAAAATAGTTTTTCCGGTCAAAAAGAAAACGGCGGTTGATTTTTGATTGGAAAATACCGGCGAGGAGGATGACGGCTTCAATTGCCCTTTTGTTGGGCATTGGCAGAGCTCCGGGTAGTCCCAAACAGACTGGGCAGGTATGGGTATTGGGGGGACGGCGAAAATGATCGGCGGAACAGCCGCAAAACATTTTCGTTTTTGTAGCCAGCTCAATATGAATCTCAATCCCGATTATTGGTGTTAGTGATGGTTTCATGACCTTTTATAAAAATAAGCCCACTAATAATAATACTACTTACCCCCATTCCTAATAGGAGTAATTTTACGCCCACTGAATCAATCGCTTGGGCAATTAAAAGGACTGGCGGGATAGCGCTGATGGTGATTACCACTCCGAGGAGAGAAAATACTCTTCCCCTAATGTTTGCGGGTGTAAACTCTTGAATAAAAGTTTGGCAAGGAATGATTATCGTTGAAGCCGAGGCGCCCAGTAGGAGAAATAGGGCGGTAGCTATAAACCAAAGACTATTTCTTGATGCGGTAGCCAGAAGGTAAAGATTTGAAAGAAGAATTAAGGCAATGCCACCGCCTAGACTGCCTAGGCTAATCCAGGTAGTCTTCCTTCTTTTTTCTGCTGAGCGACCGAAAACATAAGCGCCGCCGACCAGTCCTATCCCTAATGGCAAGATAATGCCTAAGCTGGCCTCCTTAAGGGTGGTGTGAAAAATTTCTTTAGCGATGGCCGGAAGCATACTCACCAGACTGGCGGTGAGTATTTGGAAACCGGCCATAATACCGAAAGTGATCAAAATTAGCCTGCCTTGATTTACCAAGAATACCCAGCCTTGTTTGCTCTTTTCCGCCCACTCTGACCAATCACTTTTATCCACAGTGGCCATAATTGTATCTTGAGGTAATCGCCAAGCGGCTAATGAGGCCAGGAGCGAAAAAACAACGCATCCGGCAATAGCCGCGTTTTCACTGACAAACTGCAAAAGCAGTCCCCCACCGCCGAATCCCAGCAATAAAGAAAGTTGGGCAGTAAAAAGAAATAGGCTGTTGGCTTTGGGAAGATCTTGTTTTTTTACTAACCAAGGAATGGAGGCGGCTTCACTGGGAAAGTAAAATTGGTTCAAGAAAGCGTAGGCGAACACACCAAGATAAAAAAGGTAAAACTGATTCCCCACCAAGAAAAAACTGGCCACCACCAGCCCCTGAAGAGCGCTGGTGATTATCATAATTTTTCTTTTGCTCCACAGGTCAACGAAAAAACCCGAGAAGGGACCGATAAGAACTGCCGGCAAGCTATAAAAGACCCAAATCAAGGTAACCGCAAAAGTGGAAGAAGTTTGCTCATAGATACGGTTTATCAAGATAAAATTGGCCATATTGATGGTTAGCAAAGAAAAAATTTGCGACAACCAAAGTTTGATAAAACGGGTATTTTTAAATAGTCTAGACATTAAGCTGTTTCTTGTTCTAAGTTATAAGCGATTTTTAAAATAGTTTTTTCCTCAAAATATTTTCCCATTATTTGAATACCAATTGGGAGGTTATTTTTATCTTGTCCCATGGGTAGACTGATGGCGGGGATACCGGCAACGTTAGCCGGAACGGTAAAAATATCGGCCAAGTACATTTTAACCGGATCACTAATTTTTTCTCCGATCTTAAAAGCAGTGGTGGGAGCCACCGGACTCAAGATGGCATCAACCTCTGAAAAAGCAACTTGGAAATCATTAATAATCAATGTTCTTACTTGGGAGGCCTTAAGATAGTAGGCATCAAAATATCCGGCCGATAAAGTGTAGGAACCGATCATAATTCTTCGCTTAACTTCATCTTCGAATGCTTCGCTGCGAGAAAAAGCACTTTTTTCCAAGGCAATCTGACCTTTTTTTGATTGATGACCGAATCTTACCCCATCAAAGCGGGACATGTTGGCGCTTATTTCTGCAGGTACAAGAATGTAATAAACAGCAATTGCCTGCTTTGCATGCGGCAGACTGATGGTTTTTATTTGCGCCCCCCGTCTTTTTAGGGCTTGGGCGGCTTTTTCTACGGCTAGGTTAACTTCTTTTTGATTAGAAGAGCTGATAAATTCCTTGATGATGCCTATCTTTGTCCCCTTAATGTTCTCTTTTAAACCTTTTGAATATTGGGGTACCGGCTTATCGGCGCTGGTGGCCTCCTTGTCGTCTTTTCCCGCTATGACCTGGAGGGTCAAAGCGGCATCTTTAACGGTTTTGGTGATTGGTCCGGGACAGTCAAAAGAAGAACCCATGGGAATCAATCCCCAGCGAGAACAACGGCCATAGGTGGGCTTTAGGCCGACCACGCCGCAAAAAGAGGCTGGTTGACGGATCGAACCACCGGTATCTGTACCTAGAGAAAAAATGACCTGATTGGCCGCTACCGCTGAGGCTGAACCGGAAGAAGAACCTCCGGGGACCCGGGTTAGGTCGTGAGGGTTGCGGGTGGGAAAATAGCCGGAGTTTTCCCCTGAAGCGCCAAAGGCAAAGGCATCGCAGTTTGTTTTGCCGATAATGATTGCCCCTTGGTCAAGAAGCTTCTTAACAACAGTGGAGTGAAAAGCCGGTCGATAATTTTCCAGCATTTTTGAGCCGGCAGTGGTACGGATATCTTTGGTAGACAAAACATCTTTGATTGCCACCGGGACCCCGGCCAGAAGCCCATTTTTCTTACCGCTATCGACTTTTTTGGCCGCCTCAAGGGCCCTTTCTTTGTTCAGAGTCAAAAAAGATTTTATTTTCTGATCGGTTTTCTTAATTTTTTCCAAACAAGCGGAAACCAGTTCAAGGGAAGAAAATTCGCCATTTTTTATCCCCCTGGCCGCTTGAGTTAGAGTTAATGAGCAAAGTTTACTGCTCACGGCTAGAAATTTTGCTCGTTTTTATATAGCCGTTTTCGGTTTGATTGGCGTTTCTTAGGGCCAACTTTAAAGAAAGAGATTTTTTTGACCGATCCTTTCGGACAATATTTTTATTCTCTCCCGGCTGGAAGGTAGGTTGCACTCCATCTGTTTTGGTTTGTTTGATTATAGAGATGAACTCAAAAATGCTTCCTAGTTCAAGCTGGAATTTTTTAATCTCCTTAGGGGTTAGTTTAAGGTTAGCCAAGGAAGCCAGGTGACTAACGCCAGCTTTGTTTAATTTTTTCATCAGAGTATTTTATTTATTATTGATTGGTTGAATTATAAATTTCTTATTCTCTGGGAGCAAGGGGCGGTTTTAAAATCGGAAATTTTCCCCAACTGATCGGATTTTATTTAGAAATAATTATTTCTTCTGGAGCAAGAACAATGTGGTTTTGGCGGAATGAAGCCACGAAGCCTACCTGTGGTGGAGTAAATCTGATGCGCAATCATGGAGATATTTTAAGCCAATAAGTATAAATTGGTAAGAAAAATTTGTGTCAGGCAATTGCTCTAAACAGTGACGATAATCTGGTCGTCCTTCACCCCTACCCCTATTCGATCGCCTTCTTTAACCTTGCTTTCTACTATCATCATTGCCAGTGGGTCAAGAATTTTTTCCTGAATAAGCCGTTTTAATGGCCGAGCACCAAAGCTAGGGTCATAACCGTTTTTAGAAAGCCATTTTTTTGCTTTTAGATCAACCTTGATCTTGATTTTTTTATCTGCCAGGCGTTTTTCTACTCTTTTTATTTGCCGTTCGGCAACTTGTTCGATCTGTTCGAGAGTGAGGGGTTCAAAAAAGATAATCTGATCAAGGCGATTGATAAATTCCGGCTTGAAAAATTGGTTGATAATCTTCCAAACCCCTTCTTCCATTGCTTTTTTGTTTTTTCTCTCCTTGGCATATTCGCTAATTATTTGACTGCCAAGATTGGAAGTCATGATGATAATTGTGTTTCTAAAGTCTACCGTCCTCCCCTTGCCGTCAGTTAGTCGTCCATCGTCCAAAAGTTGGAGAAGGATGTTGGAAATTTGAGGATGGGCTTTTTCTATTTCGTCTAATAAGATCACTGCATAAGGCTGGCGGCGAACCGCTTCAGTTAATTGGCCGCCTTCTTCGTAGCCTACGTAACCTGGGGGTGAACCGATCAGGCGGGCAACCGAGTGTTGCTCGGTGTATTCGCTCATATCGATTCTGATGATTGCTTTTTCACTATTAAAAAGAGTTTCTGCCAAAGCTTTTGCCAGCTCAGTTTTGCCAACTCCAGTCGGGCCGACGAATAAAAAACTGCCAATTGGTTGGTTTTCCTCCTTTATCCCTGCCCTGGCCCTTCTGATTGCCCCGGAAACCTCTTTAACGGCTTTCTCTTGGTTAACAACCCTTTTGTGAAGCTCTGTTTCCAGATTAGCCAGTTTTTCCGATTCACCGGCAACTAATTTGGCGACAGGAACACCAATCCAGCGGGAAACAATTTTAGCAATATCTTCCTCTCCTACCTCTTCTCTTATTAGGCGTTTTTCCGGAGGGATTTTTTTCCACTTATCTTCTTGCGCCCTTAGGTCTTTTTTTACTGAAGGGATCTGGCCGTACTTTATTTCTGCCGCCTTGTTCAAATCAACGTCTCGCTCGGCTTTTTTCGCTTCTTCTTTAAGCTTGTCCAGCCGGGATTTTATCTCTCTTGCTTTTTTGATAATTTCTTTTTGCGCTTCCCAGGTGACTCTTAAATCGCGGACGGTCTCTTTTTTTTCTGCGAGTTCTTTTTCTAGGGATTTAATTTTTTCTTGGACCGACTTACTTTTTTCTTTTTTTAAAGCCTTTAGCTCTATTTCCATTTGGGTAACACGGCGTTGTTTTTCGTCTAGGTCAGAAGGCATTGATTCGACTTCCATTCTTAAGGAAGAAGCCGCCTCATCGATTAAATCAATTGCCTTATCAGGCAAAAGCCGATCGCGAATATAACGGTTTGAAAGAACAGCGGCGGCGATAATTGCGTCATCCTGGATCCGAATGCCATGATGGATTTCGTATTTTTCTTTCAGGCCTCGTAGAATAGCAATTGTGTCTTCGACCGATGGTTCTTGGACATAAACCGGCTGGAACCGCCGTTCCAGAGCGGCATCTTTTTCAATATATTTGCGGTATTCATTAATTGTGGTAGCGCCGATGGCGTGAAGCTTCCCCCTGGCTAGAGCGGGCTTGAGCATATTGGCCGCATCCACGGCTCCTTCCGCCGCTCCTGCGCCTACCAAAGTATGTAGTTCATCAATAAAAAGAATATATCTCCCTTCCCCTTTTTCAATTTCTTTCAAAACAGCCTTAAGACGCTCCTCAAATTCACCGCGGAATTTACTGCCAGCTAAAAGAGCGGCTAGGTCTAGAGTTAAAACCTGCTTATTTTTCAGGCTTTCAGGGACATCTTTATTAACTATCCTCTGGGCCAGCCCTTCAGCAATGGCAGTTTTACCGACTCCGGGGTCGCCGACCAAAACGGGGTTATTTTTGGTGCGACGAGAAAGAATTTGAATGACACGACGAATTTCTTTATCTCTGCCAATGACCGGATCCAGTTTGCCTTGACCGGCTAGATTAGTTAAATTAAGAGTGTATTTTTTCAGGGTGTTATATTTTCCTTCCGGATCTTGACTATCTGCCTTTTGCCCTCCCCTAAGAGAGTCGATGACCCCCTTCAAGTTTTTGTAGTTAATGGAAAAGGATTTCAGAGTCTGTTTTGCTTTATTTTCATTTTTAACGATTGCCAAGATTAAGTGTTCGCGAGAAATATAATCATCTTTCATTATTTTGGCCTCTTGGGCTGCCTCGTTCATTACTTTAGTTAGTTCTTGCGAGGGATAGACTTGGTCCAGATCACCGCCCACTTTAGGCAGTTCTTGGATGGCTGATTCTAAATCTTTTGCCAATGGCTCTAGATTTACTTCCAGTTTTTTTAATGCTTCTACAACCACTCCTTCCATACTGGAAATTAAGGCCAAAAGTAGATGAAGAGGGTCAATTTGGGCATTGTGATAGCGTTGAGCTAAATTCTGGGCTTCCACCAGGGTTTTTTGTGAACTGTAGGTTAGTTTATTGGGGTCAATGGCCATCTTAGTTTAAGAATAAAGCGTTTGTTTATTAAAATCAAGACTTCAAGCTAGTCCACTTTTTTCTTAAAGCATTTTTTCCAAATTGGCAATTCTTTTTTCAATCGGAGGATGAGTGGAAAAAAGACCAACTAGTCGATGGCGAGAATTTTTAAAGGGATTAACAATATAAAGATGGGCGGTGGCGGTGCTGGCTTTTTTTAGAGTTGTCTTTTGGGTACCTAATTTTTTTAAAGCGTTAATCAGTGATCCCGGCTGGCGAGTTAGTTTAACGGCGGAAACGTCAGCTAAAAATTCTCTTCGGCGAGATATTGCCAGTTGGATAAGCTTTGCTGCTATGGGGGCAAGAATTAGAGCCACTATTCCGCCAATAATTAAAATGGGGTTGGCACTTCTGTCCTGATCGTCACCTCGAAACCAGGAGATTCTGATTATCCAATCGCTAATGATAGCCAACATGCCGGCCAGAATAGCGACAATAGTCATGAGACGGATGTCGTAATTTTTTATATGAGAAAGTTCGTGGGCGACTACTGCTTCCAACTCACTGCGATTTAAATTTTCCAAAAGCCCGGTAGTAGCGCAGACTACCGCATGTTTGGGGTCCCGGCCGGTAGCAAAGGCGTTCATCGCCGGGGAGTTAATTACGTATAATTTAGGCAGAGGCATCTGAGAGGCTATGCTTAAGTTTTCTACGGTGGTGTAAAAATTAAAATGATCTTTTCTGTTGGCCGGTTTAGCTGAAGATAGAGAAAGAATAAGCTTGTCTCCCCAAAAGTAACTCCCCAGAGAAGAAAACAAAGCAAAAACAGCCGCAAAAACAATTACTACTGGTCCAGAACCAAATGCTTGGCCGATAATCCAGACAGCACTCACAACGAAGAGAATAAACCCCAAAACGATAATCCAGGATTTTCTCTTGTTTTTATCAACTTGCTCGTAGACGTTTAACATTGGTTTAAAAAAGCTCTTTTATTATTTGTTTTTCTGGCTATAGACTTACCTTTGGCGTCTCCATTTCTTTTTCATTGACTTCTAAGTGGTGACCGCTTTCGGCTGTTTTTAGCCCTTCCTCTTTTTTAAACCCGAATATTTTGCCTACCAGGGCGCTGGGCATAGTCACTAGCTTGGTATTGTAGTCGGCCGTCAGATCAATCAAGGTTCGCCTGGCATACATAATCTTGTCGGCTGTGTCTCTTAGCTCGTCCATCAGTTTATTAACCACTCCCGAAGCTTTAATTTCTGGATTACTTTCCAAAACAACTCTGATTGGTTGGATGGCTTTTTGGACTAGCTCTTGGGCTTCCACCATTTTCTTGGTATTGCCAGAATTGATGGCCCCCATAACGGCTTTTCTTGCCTCGGTCAGTTCTTGGAATATTTTGTTTTCATGCTTCATGTATCCCTTGGTTGACTCTATTAGGTTAGGAATAAGATCAGCCTGCCTTTTTAGCTGGTTGCCAATTTCTTGGATGGAGGCCTTGATTCTTACCTTGTTTTTTTGGAAAACATTGTAGGTGGTCAAAATGTATCCGGCGATCGCAACTAAGAAAACAAACGAGATAATTAAAATACTCATATTTTCCTCCTCATTAATTTTTAAAGTGTTATTATTATACAAGCGTTGATGTGTTTTTTCCATCTTTTTGTTGTCATTTAGCGAAATCTTAAGTTTTTTTGAATGCTATAGGGGAGTTAAGGAAAATGCTAATAATCTGTTAGCATTATGCTAAAGATTGTTAGTGTCGGTTTAATTAGTATAATCCGTTAAAAGATATTGAACTAGTAATAAGGATTTGGTCAATACTTGTCTATATGACCTATTTTATCGGCTTCTATATGATAGATACAATATCAAAATCACTGTCTAAATATGCGCATGTGTATACTGTTGACGGTAGAAATTGTCTATAATATGGCTTGTTGATCCTTTTTACTATATTTGTTATCATCATAATGTTCTAAAAACGGTCTTTTGTTATAATTTTTAAGTTGTAGGATTACGACTTAGACTAATCCGATTCAATCGGACTGATTGTAGATCTAAGTTTAAATTTAAAAAATAATTTTAGGGGCTGTAGCTCAATTGGTTAGAGCACTCGCCTGTCACGTGAGAGGTTACGGGTTCGAGTCCCGCCAGTCCCGCCTAAATCCTGCCCTCCTGCCCCAAATAAAGAAAGGAGGTGAATAAAATTGAAGCAACAAACCAATTCTGACGAGATGAACATTATAGAAAAACTGAAAAACTCTGAGCAAACAGTTAGTTTGGCTCTAGGGATAATAGTGGTTTTAATAGTCGGCGGCTGGGCTTTTTATTCCTTTAAGGGCAAGACAAGCCAAATTCTGCCTAAAAATAGCCCGATTCCAGCCGGAGAAGTTTCTGAGGAAGGAACAGCAACTACTAAAGGCGAGACGAACACCCCTCCGACTAAATACAAAATCCAACCAGGTGATAGTCTTTGGAAGATTGCTGATAAATTTTATCATTCTGGCTATAACTGGGTTGATATTGCTAAAGCAAATCATTTAAGAAGTCCTAATATGCTTTTTGTGGGCGTAGAACTCTCTATTCCTAATGTGGAGGCTCGACAGCCTGTGACTAGCGTTGTCAAGCAGGGTGTCGGCCAAACTATTGAAGGGAATCATTATGTAGTGAAAAAAGGAGATTCTTTAAGTAGAATTGCCTTAAAGGCTTATGGCGATATGTTTGCTTGGAAAAAGATTTACGAAGCTAACAAGGACAAGGTTCAAAACCCGGTTTTAATTTATGAAGGCCAGACCTTGACAATTCCGCGTTAGGAGAGATAAAAGAAGCCTTAGATAATTATGGGCCTGAATAAGGCGGGGTTTGGAGCGGTCATAATTTTGCGAAAGCAAGGTTGACAGGAGTTGTTTTTGCAGTAATACTAAGTAAGAAAGATGCGGGAGTAGCTCAGTTGGCAGAGCATTTGCTTCCCAAGCAAAAGGTCGTGGGTTCAAATCCCATCTCCCGCTCCATATCGAACTGTGAAGCAAAATATATCGAATAATCCCCTAATATTGTCTCTTTTTTAGGGTTGAGCCAAGAAATTTTTCCATTCATCGCTTTTTTCAGCATTCTTTAGAATGACAAGCGCTTTTTTGGCGATAATATGGATTTTTTTGTCTTTGACGACTAGGTTCGAGCCAAGTATTCCTGGCGCTATCCGCTTTATCTCCGACCGGCTCTTTTTGAAGATCTGATTGACGTTGGAGGCAAAAGCCACCACTTTCTCCGGCAAGTACCAGCGGAGGCTATTCTTGTTGGCGATTTGGTGCTTGGGATTTAGCTAGGTCAATTAGAAATTTAAAACACGAATTAAATTCCCTTAGAATAGCGACGAATAAGCGTAACAACAGACTTAGTCTGCACCTTACTTTTTTGCGCTATTTTCCCCGCCAACCGCTTCTTTGATGTTTTTCCAACCGTCTTTTTCCAGCTGGTCGGCTAATTCTAAATTTATCTGGGATACCAACTGGGGACCTTGATAGATGAGGCCGGTTATCAATTGCACCAGGGAAGCGCCTAGTTTAATTTTTCGGTAAGCGTCTTTGGTACTAAACACACCCCCACAACCGATGATAGTTAGCTGAGGGTGATATTTCCGATAAACGAAGGCGATAAGCCGATTGCTACGCGCTTCGGTGGGTTTGCCGCTGAAGTTGCCGACGGAAAAACGTTTTGCCTCCTTTTGATCAAGGGCGGGATTTTTTCTATCTTTGCTGAGGTTGCCCAAAATCACCCCCTGGACCTTATGTTGTATTATTATTTGGCAAAGCTTGTCAGTTTGTTGGCAAGAAAAGTCAACCGGCATCTTAATAAACAGGGGTTTTTTTAACTTAAGTTTGTCAATAGCGGCAAGAAGACGGTCTAGTTTTTTGGGGGTAGTAAACGGTTCGCCGCCAAAAGCGTTAGGGCAACTGATGTTGAGTTCATAATAGTCGCCGAGATTGGCTTTTTTTAACAATTTAAAGCTTTTGAGATAATCTTTGAGGCCTTTTTGGGGAGAGGAGGCTTGCTGGGAGTTGGTTTTAGCGACACTTATTCCTAAGGGAATATCAAATTTCAGTTTTTTTAATTTATTAATAACCTTGGCCGTACCTTTATTTTGCAGGCCTTTGTTGACCATCAAGGATTTTGAGCGTGGCAAACGTCCCAGCCGGGGGCGAGGATTGCCGGCATACGGTTTATGGGTGATTGAACCGATGGCTTGGAAACCGAATCCCAATGAGGGGAGGATTTGGGTCAGCCGTGCCTCATGGTCAAATCCGGCTGCCAGACCGATCGGGCTGTTAAAGTTAACGCCCGCGATTTTTTGGCGCAAAATAGGTTTGTTACTTTTAAATATTAATTTCAAAAAACCCTTAGCGACTGACAGCTGGCCCAAGCCTTCTCCAAACAAGGTAATGAGTCTGTGGATTTGCTCTGGATTGAGAAGAAAGAAAAATGGTTTTATAAAGAGGCGATAAACGATTTTTGTCCAATATACCGGTGAGCGCGTTACTTCTTTTTTAAAGAAAGACAATAGAGTGGCGAGCAACAAAAAGTTGATGATTGCCGAGAGCATACAAAACAGGCATATAGACTTAATCACCCAGATTTGCAGATAAACAAAGTAGACGGAAGCCAAGGTGCCAATAATTACCTGGGCGAACAAGATGGGGATGGCCGTTTTGCGGGCTGATCGCAAGACAAAAAGTAAGATCCCTATTAAAAAAAGATAATGGATTACCCCCAAAAAAGCGGTGGGAATCGGACCAACGTTAGCATAAGAGCTTTGTAAAACTGCATTGCAGTTTGATAATTTGGTGTTTGCCGAGCAGACAGCCGACTGTTTAGCAAAGTGAATATAGGTTAAATAAACGGCGTCCACCAGGCCCAGGCTGGAAATTAAAAGCAAAATCTTGATAATAAGTGGCTTTTTCATCTTGTTGCTCATGCTGATTAGTTTATCATTTTTTTTAGGGGTCATCTTTGTTAAAATATAGTGCTTAAGCCCACTTAGCTTAAGTTGGTAGAGCATCCCACTCGTAACGGGAAGGTCGTCGGTTCGATTCCGACAGTGGGCTCTTGAATAAAAAGTGGATTTTTTCCTTTAACCCTGGTATCTTAAGAACGAAAGATGGTTAGA
>CAZHZZ010000011.1:0-8749 GCA_964537585.1 uncultured Gammaproteobacteria bacterium
CGCTAAAACAAGGGGGAAGCTCTATATTCTATTTCTGTCTGCTCTTTTAATGGCAAAAAATAAGAGGATAACCTGACTTTACCAGGCCTGAACAGGAATGAGGCTGGGAACAAACTTAACCTGACCAACCGGTCTTGCCTTTCTTCCCTTTATCTCATCCTTAAAGCTTTTGTCAAAATGCCAAAGAAATAGGGTATTTTTATCAGGCACAAATGGCTTTTTTAAAACCGTAAAATTGCTATAATAACGTCTCCCGGAAGACAAACGCACCTCATCAATTATGCCAGGAAAACCATTGATCACCTGGCCGTTGATCAAGCGACCACCGATAATCATCTCTCCCAATTGAGACGGGACATTTTTGCTGGACACTCTTCTACTTACCTTTTTTCCGTCCAAAAATAAGACAAGATCTCCCGAATTTGTTTCACTGGTCAAAGCAAGATGATGCCAATGGCCAGGAATAACCAGCTGGCCGTCAGCCCTTCCTCCCATTACGCTGCCAAGCCGGGGAGAATTAAACCAAAGCCGAAACCGATTAGCCTGCACCGGGAGAAGAGAAAGATTGCCTACTCCTTCTTGGGATAAAATACTCACCCGTCTGGTCGCCACTCCCTTGTCTAGTTTAATCCAAACCTCAGCCGTCCCCGAGTTTTTAGCCAACAACTCCCCCCATTTTTTAACCGCCACCGCGTTCGTCTTTAAGTAGCTAATCTGATTCTTGTTGTTAATCAGTTCGACCGCCTGACCAAAAGTTTTTGCCGGTGACGGGGTGGGAGTGGCAATAGAAATCGGACCACAAACCGGCTGGGAAATCTTCCGGCAAACAGTTACCGCCGCGGATTTAAAGTCAGCTGCCGGCCGACAAGATTTAGCCTTAAAACTTCCTTGCGAACCATCATAACAAACATAACGCGCCGCCAAAGCTTGACCTTTATCTAGGCCGGAACAAAGTTTATCAACCTGAAAACTGTTCACTCCCTGCTTACAAGAAGGAGGAAGAGGGGGCGTCATCGGAAAAGAGCTAGCCCGGGAAAAAAGGCCGGTTTTGCTCAGAGTGGCAATAAGAGAAAAGGGAATAGAAATAGCCACAAACAGAAGAACAATAAGAGTGGTTTTTGTATGGGCCGGATAAGCATGAAAGGCCGACCAGCTTCTTTTAGCCTTCTTTTTCATTAAGAATTAATTTAACTGCTTCTTACCCCCTTGTCAAGAAGCAGTTTCCAGTATTAAGGACCGTTCTTGACCTCCGGCATTGCCCTTGATTAAGGCAGACATGTTAGTCTACTTTTAATGGTTTTGAAGATAAGTTTAATTTTAATAAGCTTTCTGCCGTTGGTTTACCTTCCCGGCAATTACAACCCCTACGAACTGCCCAAATTTATTGTCTTTGTTTTGGGCTCTTTATTGATGGCTATTTTGACAGTCGCCAAAACCATTGCCAATAAGCAATCACTGGTTGGCAAAACAAATGTTTTTGATAAATTAGCTAAGCTGGTTTTTGCCTACTGGCTGATAGTTTTGCTGACTGATATCTGTGGCGCCGATCCGAGAGTCTCGATTTTAGGCAGTTATTGGCGGCACCAGGGGTTTATTCTTTTAAGTAGTGGAGTAATTTTTTTTCTCTCCTTGCGCCTTTCTTTTCGAAAAATCCCAAACTACTGGCTAGCTCTTCTTCCTCTCTCCGCTTTTCTAATCTCTTTTATAACCATTCTTCAGGGAATCGGTTATTATCTCCTTGGGTCCACTGCCGTGCCTACCTACGGTGGCCGGATCGTCAGCTCACTGGGAAATCCTAATGCTCTAGGAGGTTGGCTGGTGATCACCGCTCCATTTTTGTTTTTAGAAATCCTTCCTCGACTAAAGCCACCCCGCTTGATAAAGGGGATATTGTTGACCGGCATGATTATCGCCATCTTTCTTTCCGGCTCCCGAGGGGCGGTTCTTGCCGCCGGAACAACAGTCTTTGTTTGGCTAATTTGCCGGTCGGTAAAAAAACCAACTGGTTTAAAAAGTCATCCCTTTCTGCCTTTCTTAATCGGAATGGGGGCGGTGATTTTAGGGGGAATTTTAATAAGTAATAGCGGTCATTTTGACCACTCCTCTCCTTTTGATAACCGCTTTATAATCTGGCAAGCAGGTTGGAGAGCGGTCGTCAAAGAACCGATTTTAGGTTGGGGACAGGAAAATTTTGAAGTAATCTTTCCCCAAAGAAGACTAACCAAAGTTGACAACGCTCATAATATTTTTTTGGAAACGGCTGTTTCAACCGGACTTCTGGGACTGTTACTTTATGGGGGAATAATAATTCAAGCCTTTAAAGAGGCGAGGTTGGGGATTAAATTGTCACTAGTCGCCTTTCTGATTCGCGCCAGCTTCAATCCTCTTTCCATAGCGGAGATTGCTTTTTTCTGGTTTCTGTTAGGATGGGAAAGGAAGCAATAAACCGCCACTTCTTTTTAGCCCACTCTCCGGCGTAATCCACCCCCACCCGAGGCAAAGCCTTGATTTTTTCCGGCCTCTCACCCACATCTTTTATATAAACCTCCTTGTCTTTGGTAATATCCCGGTCATTCTCCGCCCGAGTCAGCCCTAACTCCCGACAAAGCCGCCCCGGCCCATCACTATTACCTCGGATACCAAAGATCGGCTCAACCGCGCGAATCAAAACGGCGGCAGGAAAACCCTTTTTTTCCGTCACTACATTTAAACAATGATACCGACCATAGATCAAATAGATATAAAGCCGTCCCGGCGAAGCAAACATCACTCTGGTTCGCGCCGTTTTCCCTCGGGCCGCATGACAAGCCAAATCTTTTTGACCGACATAAGCTTCTGTTTCTTTAATTCTGCCCACCTGAAAACGTCCGCCCCGACGGACCACCAGATATTTTCCTAATAAATCTTTGGCTACTTTGATAGTCGGTTGACTAAAGAAATCCTCCCCCAAACGACGGCCGGCGGCCCTTTTAAGAAAGTTGATATTTTCTTTTGTTGGTTCCCAGTGATTTTCTTTTAAGCTGGGAGTTTCCAAAATAAACGGCTTGTTTTTTGTCCCGACATGATTAGTCAAAATAAAAAAAGCACTTTTGTCTATCATTCCTTTATTCAAATCAGCATGCACATCGTGCTTGGAGCCAAAGGAGGTTTTGGAATTATTGGTATGAATCAAGGCAAGTTTTTCAAAGCCAATTTGCTTTTCCAAAACAATAAACAACCTCTCTATCTCTCCGGAATTGTTGAGGTCTAGGCCCGATTCAAAAACATGGGCTGTATCCAAACAAACCTTTACTCGCGGTAAATTTACCCTCTTCACCAACTCTGCCAGATGGCTAATTTTTGTCTGCGCCGAGGCTTCTAAAATCAAATCTGTCCCCGCCGGAGTTTGTTTTATAATAAAATGAATATTTTTTATCAAGGCAGGCAAATTTTTTAACCGCGGATGAAAAATCACTCCTTGCGCCCCTATTTTGCCGGCAATCTTTAAATCTATTATCAGCGATTCTATTGACCTTTTGGTTGTTTGCGAATCATCGCTGGCAGGGTTAACCAGGTATTTAGCATGAATAAAAATAGGCGATAAACGATATTTTTTTGTTATCGCCTGAAAATTTTTAATCTCCTCTTCTCCAATAGTCGGGATCTGCCAAGTCCTAGGCGAGCCGGAAAAAATTTGTAAACAGTCAAGGTTTTTTCTCGCCGCTTGCCTCACTGCCCGACTAATCCCGCCACTGATAGATAAATGGGCCCCTATCTTCATTTAGATTAATTATGCGACAAAGAGGGTAAAAAAGGCAACAAAGAAACGGAGTGGTAATCGTAAAAAGTAAGGGAAGCGTAAACTAAATTAGGGAGTGGTGAGCCTGCCCCTCTACACCACCCCCTAATTTAACAAACTAAAAAGGATCTTGACTTTTTCCTATTGTCTTCCTTATAATCAAAAAGAGCATTGCCATTCGCGTCTCCTTAAAGAATTGCACTGGAGTGACGGTGGTGGTGCTCTTTTTTTAACTTCTTTTTTAAAGAGTCAAAACCAATTTTCCTTTTAGTCGAGCCGTTTTTATCAACTGACCCTTAACCCAAGAACTAAGGCTTTTTTTGTCTTCTTCTGTTTCCTTTCTTGAAAATACCTTCAAAAATCTTTTCATTTTTAAGTTTGTGATTCTTTTATACCATAATCGTTTTTTAATTGTCAAGTCCCATAGTAATTGTGGCTCAAAAACACGCCCACCTATAGTGTTTACTACAAAGAATTTTAGGTTTAAAAATGGCTGTTACAAAAACTTTTTAGTTGTTGTGGAAAAGTAGTAAACATCATCTTGATAACAGTTTTTTGCCAACTGCCTGTTTTTTAATCTTTAACTTTTAATACTGGCGACTGGTTACTCATGTTTGCTATTATTTAATTAATGATTCCTCAGCAAACTCTAAAAGAATGGCAGGAAAGTGGATTGATAGAAAGCATTTCTTTTTTGGGAAAGCAAATAGAAAACGGATTTTCTTTTTCTTTTCCCTCTCTATCGGCAGAAAACCTTTTTTGGATGGGGATGGGTGGGTCTGGTCTGCCGGCTTGGATCGCCGCTTCCTTTTGGCAAACAAACCTAAAAAATCCTTTTTTTATCCACCAACATTCTCTCTTGCCAACATTTATCAAAAAAGATGATTTGGTCATCGTTTCCAGCTACTCAGGCAATACTCGAGAAACCCTGGAATTTTATGATCAAGCAAAAAAGAATGGGCTGAATGTTTTGGGGATAACCAGTGGTGGAGAGTTAGAAAAACAATTTAAAAAAGATAAAGCCCCTTTTTTAAAAATAGATGTTCAACAAAACCCCGCCAACCAGCCGAGAACGGGGGCTGGCTTCGGGATTGGCTTTCTGGTAAAAGCGCTTCTTTGCCTAGATTGGCTGGATAAAGAGGCAGAGAGAAAATTTTTACTAGACTTGAAAAACTTTGACTTTGGCAAAATGGTTGATTTTGAAAATGATCTTTTAAAAACTGTCGCCTCTTCTCTTAAAGGGAAAATTTGCTTGATTTTTGCCACCCCCAAACTAGCCGGATTAGGGAGATTTTATCAAAATCAGATTAACGAAACTGCCAAACAACCGGCTAAACTACTTGTTTTTCCTGAGCTCAATCATTATTTTTTAGAAGGCTTAAGTCAGCTTAAAGAACTAAAAAATGATCTGGCTGTTTTAGTCCTGGAAACCGGACAAGAAAAATATCAAGATCAGAAAACAATTGACCTAACTGTCGGTTGGCTAAAAAAACACGAGGTGTCTGTAAACCGCCTGCCACTGTCTGGCCCTACTCCCGTTCAGCGACTTTTTTGGGGACTAAGTTTTGGTCAACAACTCGCCCTAAGCTTATCTTATCTAAATAATGCCAATCCTTTAAAAATATCACAAATAAAGTGGTTTAAAAAAGAGATGGCAAAATATAAAAATCAGAAATAAGAATCTTCTTTAAGATTACCTTCCCGAGACGAGAGAAACAATTCTTAACTTTATTTATTATCCAAGGCTAAGTTCACCAGCTGGTCGGCCCGTTTGTTTTTTTCTCGCCCTACATGATGAAAAAAAACCCTCAGGGGGAGTTTTTGACGAAGAGTTTGGATCTGAAAAAAAAGCGGTTTTAAATTCTGGGCCTTTATTTTAAACCGTCCTTCCAGTTGAGAAACAACTAATTTGGAGTCAAGATAAAAATCAACCTTTTCCAAGTTCTCTTTTTTTTCCAACAGCCAGGCAAAAGCTTCTAATACCGCCTGGTACTCGGCTTCATTGTTTGTTTTATGGCCAATATATTTTGAAAGCTGAAAAATCTCTTTGCCATTATCATCTAGAACCACTACTCCCACTGCCGCTCTACCTGGATTTCCTCTGGCCCCGCCATCAGTAAAAATAGAAAGCCTCATTTGTCTTCTAAATTTATCGGCATAATAAGATGAAGAAAAGAATTATCTCCCTTTACTGTAAAAACTACCGGAGACAAGGAATCATTCATTTTTACTATCACCTCTGCCTCCTTATTATCAATGCTATTAAGATAATCGAGTAAAAAACGGTAATTAAAAGCCACCTTGACTTCTTCTCCCTTAATTTTTATAGGAACCGAGGTTTTGTTTTTCCCCACTTGGAGAGCATCAGCTTTGATCTCTAGCTGACCATTTTTAAAATCCAAAACAATTACATTCCCCGCCTGCCTGGCAAAAACAGAAGCAATTTTGACGGCCGAAAGTAATTCTTGGTGATCAACAGAAACTTGAATACTGTTTTGCTGAGGAATTATTTTTTTATAATCGGGAAATTCCCCACTCAGTAGTCGAGAAGATAATATAGCTTTTAATCGGCGAGGAATGATAAAAACCGCCTGACTTTGTTTTTTATCTAAACTCACTTTCAGCTTATCCTCTTGGATTAGTTTGGTTACCTCCAATAAACTTCTGGCGGGAATTAAAAAAGAAGTTTCTTTTTTAACTACCTGCTTGGAGGTAATTTTTTTCAAAGACAACCGGTATCCGTCAGTAGCGACCATCTGATAGCCGTCTTGGTCAAACTGCCAAAAAACCCCCTCTAAAACCGGCCGCGTTTCATCAATGGCGGCCGCAAAACAAACCTGGGAAACGGCTTTTGACAACTGAGTGACATCAAGCAATAAGCTGTTTTTCTCTTCTCCTTGAGGAATTTGGGGAAATTCTTGAGCACTCATACCCCCAAACACCGCCTCTGCTTTAGGGGAGGTTATTTTTAAACTGGTTTTTTGTGACTCCAAAAAAACCTCGCCGGCCGGAAGATAAGAAACAAATTCAGAAACTTCTCGGGCCGGAATTAACAATTGGCCTTTTTCCTCCACTACCGCCCCTAACCAAAGGTTAATCCCTAAATCAAGGTTAGTCGCAGACAGCTTTAATTTTCCCTTATCGGTAGCCAAAAGAAAATTACTTAAAATCGGTAATTGAGGGCGACTGGCAATAAACCTTCCCGCTAACGACAAACCCTTATTTAAATTATCTTGAGAAATTTTAACTTTCATATTGTAAATATACTTTTATTCTACCTTATTTTTAAAAAAATTTCTAAAGAGAAATAGGAGGAAAATAAATAAAAGATTAAATATCAACAAATTTTTTTGTAAAAATTACTCTTTTACTAAATGAAGTTTATATAATAGAGTTAGTATTAATAGGTGGCGTTGATAAGTGAATAACGCCTTTGTATAAGGTTGTAGAAAAAAGTGGGAAATGTAAAATGTTGTTATCCATCGGATAATTTTATTCCCTTTGGCTTATAATCTTTACCTCCTTTCGGTAATTATTCGGCGGAAAACACTGTTATTTTTGGGGAAAGTTTTGTGGATAAAAACAGATTATTTGTGGAAAAACTTATTTTTACCGGCCAATATCTTTTTGGATCTGGATAATTTGATGACGAAGTTGTTGATTTGTGGAAAAGGCTCGGGATATCTTGTCTTCAGCGTGGATAATCGTTGTATGGTCGCGATTACCCAGTATTTTACCTGTTTGTTGGAGAGAAAATCCCAGCTCTTTTCTTAAAAGATAGGCGGTAACATGTCGGGCGGCAACAATTTGTTTTTTTCTGGCTTTTCCACAAACCTCCGATGTCTTAACCCCAAAGCTTTTGGAAACAACAGATAATATGCGGCGATAGTGGGGTTTTTTTTCCTGAGTGATTTTTTTTACGCCAAAAAAGTTTCTTACCATTTCTAGGGTTATGGCTTCTTTTTTGGCTTTTGCTTGAGAGGTGATTTGTAACAAAAATCCCTCTAATTCTCTGGTGTTAGTTTGAATGGTTTCGGCAACAAAAGAGATTACCTCCGGAGGGATTTCTAATCCAATTGCCTCTGATTTTTGCCGCAAAATAGCCACTCTCATTTCGTATTCCGGGGATTGGATATCAACCGTTAGCCCTCCCATAAATCGAGAGGAAAGACGCTCTTCGATTTTGGAGATTTCTTCCGGGCGACGATCTGAGGTGAGGATGATCTGTTTATTGGCGATATGAAGATTATTAAAAGTGTGAAAGACCTCTTCTTGAACATATTCTTTGCCGGAGATAAACTGAATATCGTCAATCAATAAAACATCTACCTGTCGGTATTTTTGCTTAAAACGGGTCATGTTTTTGTTGCGGATAGCATTAACCAAATCGTTGGTAAAATCCTCAGCGGTAACATACATCACCTTAAGATTAAGATCTTTTTTTAAAATCTCATGACCGATGGCCTGAATAAGATGGGTTTTGCCAACACCCACTCCGCCCCAGACAAAAAATGGATTATAAACCGAGCCGGGGTTTTTGACAATTCCTTGAGCGGCGGCATAGGCAAAGTTGTTGGCGTTGCCAACGACGAGGGTATCAAAAACGAAACGGGGGTGAAGACCGGTTTTGGCATTGTAACCGTTCCGGGCAATTGAGTTTGATTTTTTTGTTTTTTCCTCCGGAGAAGAAAAAAGCGGTCCGATGGAACTTTTGTTCTTCTCTTTGGCGGTAACAAATTTTACCACCGTATTATTATTTGTTTGCCGGGAAAGAGAGGAACAAAGAAGGGGTAGATAGCGTTTTTTTATCATTTGGGAAACATAAGTGTTTGGACAGCTAACCACGGCCTGGCCCTTTTTCAACCGGGTCAGTTTGGTTTTGGCAAAAAGAGTTTGGAAAACAACTCCGGAGGTGGAAAGCTTGATCTCCTCCAAGGTATTTTCCCAAATTAAAGACAAGTTGGGCTTCAT
>CAZHZZ010000011.1:8849-16086 GCA_964537585.1 uncultured Gammaproteobacteria bacterium
ATATGGGACTTAGGAAAATTGTTAAGAAATTAATTGATGGAGTTTTTTGACGAAAGGGATTGTTTGATGATCAAAAATTTTTTTAGCGCCAATGCTTTTAGCCTCTGCTTTTTTCTTGTTGAGCCGAGAGACTTCTTTTACCTCTCCCAATAATGACACTTCGCCGATAAAAGCAGATCGACTTGGCAGAGATTGGTTTTTAAAAGAAGAAAGAATTGCGGCACAAACAGCCAAGTCCACTGATGGTTCCTTGGTTTTTATCCCCCCGCTAGTGTTAATAAAAACGTCCATTTTATAAAGCGGTAGCTTAAGGTGTTTTTGGGCGATGGCCAGCAATATCTGCCCTCGGTTATAGTCTAGTCCGTTGATGACCCGCTTGGGGTTGGGTAAAAAGCTTTTACTAACTAAAGCTTGGATTTCGATTACCATTGGTCTGGTTCCCTCAATAACGACGGTTATTGCTGATCCCGGCGGCAAAGAGGTACTTTTATTTTTTTTGATCCAAGCCGTGGTCGGATCGGTGATTTCCACCAATCCTTTATCGGTCATCTGCCAGACCCCTACTTCGTCAGTGGCTCCGAAGCGATTTTTTTTTGATCGCAAGAGCCGGAGGTCTTGGTGGCGATCACCTTCAAAATAAAAAACGGCATCCACCATGTGCTCCAAGGTTTTAGGACCGGCAACTGTCCCCTCTTTGGTAACGTGGCCCACCAAAAATATCGGCAACTGGTTATTTTTTGCCAATCTGACTAGTCTGGCGGTAGCTTCCTTGGTTTGGCCGATTGATCCGGCGCCACCAGACAGATCAGTGGTGGTCATCGCCTGAATAGAATCAACAATTAAAACAATCTTTTGTTTTCTGGGAGGAGTGCTGGCGGCAATAATTTCCTCAACGTCTGTTTGGGGCAGGAGGAAGATTTTTTTTGCCGCCCTTGATTTTATTCCCAATCTTTCCATCCGTGATCTGACCTGTTGAGGAGATTCTTCGCCACAAGCATAAAAAACCGCCACCTCCGGTTTGCCGGCCAGTTGGATAGCCAGTTGAGAAAGTAAGGTTGATTTGCCAATTCCCGGTTCACCGGCGACAAGATTAACCGATCCTAAAGTAATGCCCCCGCCAAGGACCTGGTCCATCTCTTTTATTCCGGTTGATAAGCGGTCTGTTTTTGTTGTTTTTGCCTCTGCCAGGGTAATCGGTTTTATCTGTGCCGGTTGACCGGTTTTTGTTTTTGGCCCCAGAGAAGTTTCTACCAAGGTGTTCCAATTTTGGCATCCGGGGCATTGTCCCAGCCATTTAGGAGATTGATAAGCGCAGGTTTGGCAGATAAAGACGCTAGTTGCCTTAGGCATTTATTTTTTTATGTCCTTTTTCATTATTTTCTCAAAATCTTCTCGATCCAAGGTTTCTTTTTCTATTAATTCTTTTGTTAGTTGGTCTAACTTTTTCTTATTTTGAGAGAGAATTTTTTTTGCTTGTTGATGGCCTTTATCAATAATCTGCTTGATTTCTTGGTCAACTTTTGCCCGCATTTCTGGAGAAATTTCCTGGGGGGTGATATAACTTTTTCCCCATTGAGAAACATCGACTTGAGGACCAAGATTTAAAGGCCCTAATCGGCTCATGCCGTATTCGATTACCATTGCTCGCGCAATTCGAGTGGCTTGTTGAATGTCATTGGCCGCTCCGGTGGTGATTTGATCAAACTTAATTTCTTCAGCGGCTCGTCCTCCCATTAAGGAAGTGATCTGGTCAACAAGATGTTTTTTGGTTAGATGGGGTCGATCTCTTTCCGGAGGGATCAAAGTGTATCCTAAGGCCATTCCTCGAGAAACGATAGAAATTTTTTGTACCGGGTCAGTGTCGGACAGAAACCAGCTGACGATAGCATGGCCGGATTCGTGATAAGCGGTCAAGCTTTTGTCTTCGCCGGAGTAAACCTTTTTTTTGGCCGGTCCCAGCTTAACCTTTAGAGCCGCTTCTTCAATCTCGTTGGCGCCGATTGTTTTTTTGTTCTTTCTGGCCGCTAAAATAGCGGCCTCATTTAACATATTCTCCAGATCGGCTCCAGAAAAGCCCACTGTTCGCCGAGAGATTTTTTTCCAGGAAACGTTTTTCGTAAATGGCTTGCCCCGGGCATGAATTTTTAAAATTGCCTCTCTCTCCTTGATGTCCGGTAGATTGATTGTAATCCGGCGATCAAAGCGTCCCGGGCGCAGTAGAGCCGGGTCGAGAAGATCACCTCGGTTAGTGGCAGAAATGATAACGACCCTATCGTTGGGCTCGAAACCGTCCATTTCCACTAAAATTTGGTTTAATGTTTGGTCCCGCTCGTCGTGACCACTGCCCATGCCGCTCATGCCGCGCGCCCGACCGATAGCGTCAATTTCGTCGATAAAGATGATGGCCGGGGCCGCTTTTTTAGCGGTAGAAAACAAATCCCTTACCCGAGAGGCGCCAATTCCCACCAGAACTTCCATAAATTCGGATCCTGCCATGGAGAAAAAAGGCACCCCCGCCTCCCCGGCAACCGCCCGAGCCATGAGCGTTTTTCCTACCCCACTGGGACCAACTAAAAGAACCCCCTTTGGAGTTCTGGCTCCAATTTGGCGATATTTTTGAGGATTTTTTAAGAAATCTACTATTTCCAACAACTCTTCTTTTGCTTCTTCTAGGCCGGCAACATCACCAAAAGAGATACTTTGTTTACCTTTAATAAAAAACTTAGCCTTAGATTTAGTAAAAGAAAAAATAGAACCTTGAGCCTTGCCCGCTTGTTTGAAAAAGTACCAAAAAATGGCTCCGGTCAGAATAATCGGCCCTAAAGTGATTAACAGATCAGAAATCATCTTGGAGGTATCCTGGTTATTGAATTCAAAATCAACTTTTTTTGGGTCAATGCCACTATTTTTTAAAGCTTGAATAAAAGGGGCGCCAATTTCCCGATCGACAATAACGGGATCACTTTTCTTGAGATTTACTTTCAAGTGGTTGTCAAAAACAATAATCTTTTCTACCTCGCCTTTTTGGATTTTGGTAACTAATTGAGAGAAGCCGATCTTCTCTCCTTGTTTTTCAGAAGCATTCCAACTGGCCCAGGCGGCAAGAAGATAAACAAGGGCAAAGATTACTAAAATCGTCCGCCCCCAGTTTTTTTTACCCCTTTTTTGTTTTTTTGCGCCTATTGGCGATTTGGATTTGAAAAGCTTAAGGGGTAGTTTAAGATTATTCCTCATCTTTGCTGTAGTCATTCGTGGGTTTAAGTATAACACGGTTTTTACTCGCCTTAGGGCTTGTTACCGTTATTTTCCTTTTCTTCTCTCTCTTTTCTGGTACTCCAGGATGGCCTTGTTTAGATGGTATCGCTTAAAATCCGGCCAGAAGGTATTGGTAAAGTAAAATTCAGCATAGGATGATTGCCAGAGAAGAAAATTAGAGATCCGTCGTTCGCCACCGGTGCGGATGACAAGGTCGGGATCGGGTTGGCCGTTTGTATAAAGATAATCGGAAATGAGCTTTTCGTTGATTTTTGCGGCGGGAATGCCATCATTAATAATGTTTTGTATTGCTCTGACAATTTCGTCTCGTCCCCCGTAATTCAAAGCAATATTAAACTTGATCCGTTCATTTTTTTTAACGATACCTATTATTTCGCCAATGGCGCGACGCACCTTAAGAGGAAAGGCATGAAAATTTCCCAAGATAAAAACTTTGATCCCTTGTTTTTTATAATCTTCTTTTTTTTCTTGGACGACTTTTATCAGTAGGTCAAATATTCCCTTGACTTCTTTTCTTGCTCTTTTGCGCCAGTTTTCTGTAGAAAGAGCATAAACGGTCAGGTGCTTGATTTTTAACTCACAGCAATAATCAACTATTTGCTGGAGATTTTTTACGCCAGCCCGATGACCTTCGGTTGAAGTTAAGCCCCTTTTTTTTGCCCAGCGCCGATTGCCATCCATAATAATGGCAACATGTTTAGGCATTTGCTTGGGGTTGATCTTGTGTTTCATTAAGAAGATAAAAAGACAAAAGTTAGGATCTAAAGCTGTTTACCTATAATGGTATAAAAGTAGCTTAAAAAAAGTTAAATAATGAGGACAAATATTGCCCCGGGTTTATTTAGAAACTAGATTGATTATACTTCAAGATTTCAAATTTGAAAAACCATTTAAAATGGATTTTTTGCCAGACTTATTTACCGCAGGAGAAGCGAAATTTTTCTCAGAAAGGAGGTGATCCAGCCGCTCCTTCCAGAACGGCTACCTTGTTACGACTTCTTCCTCATCGCCAAATTCACCTTAGTCCCGACAAGTCGAGATTTTGGGCGCCCTTGACTTTGCTGAAGTGACGGGCAGTGTGTGCAAGAGGCGAGAACGTATTCACCGCGGCCTGCTGATCCGCGATTACTACCAATTCCGCGTTCATGGGGTCGAGTTGCAGACCCCAATCCCAACTGAGAGACCATTTGATGGGGTTAGCTCCACCTTGCGGTTTGGCAGCCCATTGTTGGTCCCATTGTAGGATGTTTGTAGCCCTAGGCATAAGCGACATGCTGATTTGACGTCGTCCCCTCCTTCCTCTCCGATTAAGTATCGGAGCTGTCTTTTGTGACACGAATAACACAAAACAGGGGTTGCGCTCGTTGCCCCACTGAAGGGAACATCTCACGACACGAGCTGACGACAACCATGCACCAGCTGTCCTACCGTTTAAACTCTGACTTTCGCCAAAGATATAAAATAGGATGTCAAGCCTAGGTAAGGTTCAACGCTTTGTATCGAATTAAACAACATGCTCCACTGGTTGTGCGCCTCCCCGCCAATTCGTTTGAGTTTCAACCTTGCGGTCGTACTCCCCAGGCGGTCCGCTTAACGCGTTAGCTTGCGCCACTTCCCCGAGAATTCGGAGAAATAGCTAGCGGACATCGTTTAGGGCTAGGACTACCCGGGTCTCTAATCCGGTTTGCTACCCTAGCTTTCGTCCTTTAGCGTCAGTAATGCTCTGGCTGACTGCCTTCGCCCTCGGTGTTCCTTGCTGTATCTACGGATTTCACCCCTACACAGCAAGTTCCATCAGCCCCGAACATACTCTAGTTTTTCAGTATCTTGCCCCCTTTTCCGGTTGAGCCGGGAGCTTTAAAGCAAGACTTAAAAAACCGCCTGTGGACCCTTTACGCCCAGTAATTCCGGGTAACGCTTGCGCCCTACGTCTTACCGCGACTGCTGGCACGTAGTTAGTAGGCGCTTTCCCCCCTGCAAAATGCAGGGAGATATACGGTTTACGACCCGAAGGCCTTCGTCCCGCACGCGGCGTCGCTGCGTCAGGCTTTCGCCCATTGCGCAATATTCCTAACTGCTGCCTCCCGTAGGAGTATGGCCCGTATCTCAGTGCCATTGTGGGGGATCACGCTCTCACGCCCCCTACCCGTCAAAGCCTTGGTAGGCCATTACCCTACCAACAAGCTGATGGGCCGCAGGTATTTCCCGAAGCGGGCAGTTACACCCTTTAGTCCGGTAAACCGGACACTATCCAGTATTAATCCCGATTTCTCGGGGCTATTCTTGACTTTGGGGCAATTCCCTACGTGTTACTCACCCGTTTGCCTCTATCCCGGTAAACCGGGACCGATCGACTTGCATGTCTAAAGCACGCCGCCAGCGTTCACCCTGAGCCACGATCAAACTCTCAGTAAAAAAAAGAACTCACCCCGAAAGGCTTGTTCTTTAAATTTAAAACAATTTTAGTGGCTTCTCCTGCTGTAAATAAATCCGACTGGCTTGAAAAAATTTGTTTTTAAAGTGCTTGTACTATATATAATACCGTAGGTTAATCAGATTATCAACCTTTGTACAGTCTGTTCAGACATTGTCCTTTCAAGAATACCTTGCAAACATATAATTCATTTTTTAGTAAATCCTAAATTACAAATTGTATTCAGTATCAGGTGTCCAGCCTTATATATAAGGTTAAATGCATGATATAAAATTTTACTTTGGCCTTGACCTTTAGCCTTTTAGCTCAATCTCTTTCTGCCAGAATTTGTTTTTCGGGCGGTGGGTAGTGGTGGCAATCAGTTGGCTGTTAAAGGAAAACTCAGACAAAAGATGGCGACATTGGTCGTCGAGCTCAGAAAAAATGTCATCAAGGAGAATAATCGGATTGCCGTTGGTAAGTTTTTTAAGAAATTCTTTTTCCGCCAGTTTCAGGGCTAAAATAGCTAAGCGTTGCTGGCCACGAGAGGCCCAGAAGGAGATGTCATTTTGTTCTGGGGGAAAACTGAGATTGAGAAAGCGAAAATCATCTTTTTGCGGCCCAATACCAGTTGAGCCACGCAAGATGTCCCGGTTTTTGTTTTTTTCCAACAGTGAAAGAGAAATTTCAGATGACTGATAGTTAAGCCTCAGAGGAGACAAAGAGCGAAGAGAATTTTTTGTCAGAAAAGAATTCATAAAGTTAATTAGCTCTTGCCTTTTTTGTTTAATTATTAGGCCATTTTTAACCAGGGGCAGATTCCACTCCCGGAGGTTTCTTTCTTGAGCCCTTCTCTCTCTTATCAGCGTTAAAAGTCGATTTCTTTGTTTAAGCGTTCGTTGATAAAGTCGATGTGATTGATAGTATTGCCAATCGACACCAAAAAGAAGTTCGTCCAAGAATCGTCGTCGTTTTGCCGGTGAGCCGGTGATCAGGCGGATGTCTTCAGGGCGAAAAACGACGGCAAATAAATTCTTTAAAAACTTTTTTCTTGTTTGCAAAGAATGATTTAAAACGAAGGATTTTTTTATCCGTCTCCCCTCTTCTTGGCTCAGGGTAATGCCGAATTGTTTTTCTTGACCCTTATTGGTCTTACGGGATTCCACGGTTATTCCTTTTATTTGCGCTTGTTTTTGCCCCCAGTTGATTGTCTGGTCGGTTTTTTCTGCTCTAAAGCTGGTTCCTTGAGACAAAAACCAGATGGCCTCCAAGATATTGGTTTTGCCCGAGGCGTTAGGGCCGACAATTAAGGTTGTTTGGGGAGAAAAATTAAATCGGTTGTTTTTCCAAGAGCGGAAGTTGGTAAGAAAAATAGATTTTAGGCGCATAAAAAAAATAAAAACTAAAAGTAAAGGTGATCATTTAAGCCTTAAGAGGCTTTTTTATTATTTTTTTTCGTTGGCATCGGGGGCAGAAAAATGTTCCCCGGCCACCGATGGTTATTCTCTTGATTTTTGTTTTACAACGGGGACATGGCTGGCCGTTTTT
>CAZHZZ010000012.1:0-13058 GCA_964537585.1 uncultured Gammaproteobacteria bacterium
TTGCTCGGCGTTGGTCGACATATCGGAGCTGGATTTCCGAGTTGTCGCAATATGGTTTTCCTAGCCGTTTAGCTTGCAACTTTCAGGCATTTTTGATAAAGTAATTTCGAGCTCTGTAATACAGGCTCTCCAAGCGACACTGCCTAGCAGAAAAATTGCTTTCTCCTTTAAAAGAAAAAGGGGTTTTTTATTTTTCCCCGACTATTACCACCACATCAGTCGCTTGATCATTATCTAGGTTTTCTCCCTGAATGGGGGAATAATCACTCTCTAGCGTCTTTTTAAGTTCTTCAATAAACTGTCCGGGTACTCTTTTCTTGGCTTGAATCTCCGTCTGTTTGTAATCATATTGAGGAGCATTTCCTGTCTGGGAAACCACAAATCCCTCTTTTCTAAGAATTTTTTTTAACTTGCCAGCCGCGCCACTAATACCAACGCCATTCAAAATCCTAATACTAAAATCACTCTTTTGAAAAGATGGCTCCGGAATCAAGGTTGGTGTCGGACTTGGTTTTACTGGCACCGCTATCTTTTCCTCTTTCTTCACCGGTGACCAAGTCTTCCCCGCCAACAAAAACCGATTGACACTCAAGGCTACCAAAATAATTACCAAGGGAATAAGTAAAAACTTTTGCTTGCCTTTCAGTGTTTTGACAAAAAAGCTCTTTTTGTTTTTCTTGCCGGAAAAATCGATCACCCTATCCGGATTATCAGAAAAAGGCTCCGTCTCAAGGAGTCTTTTCCTTGGTTGCGTGGTTTCTTTTTGGCTATCGTTAATTTTGACTTTTCCAGAATCCAAAACTTCTTTTGTCTTTAAAATTTTTAAATTCAGATCATTTTTGTCTTCACCCCTTGTCTTTCTTTTTAGTCCCGACCCAATAGCCGGATCTAAATCTTTTCGTTCAACCTCATACCCTTCTGGTGAAAAATCATTATCCTTACCGGCAGAAATTATTCTTTGGGGCTTTTTGCCATAATAATCACTAGCAAAATCAATTAACTTTTTAATCTGTGGTAAGCTGGGTTTTTCGGGAAAGAACTTGACCATTGAAACTAATCCTCTTAGGCAAAGCATCGCCACAACACCATCTTGAGAAAAATAAGTTATCAGTTGAGGTTCTGTTTCATGGCGCACTAAACGCGCCAAGGAATAAGACATGGGCTCAACCGTCTCCACGACAAGGCCAGATCGATCAACCGCTCTGGTAAAAATTTTGAAAAAAGAGGGTAAAGCGACCGCTATCTGGACCATTTTTACCTTCGAACCATCACTCTCTTTTTGCATCAAAAACACTTCTTTAAAATCCCAAGCTATCATTTTAAAATCTTGGGGAATAATTTTTTGTGCCTTGATTTTTACCGTTTTTCTCTCGTCTTCGACCTCAAAAGGAATTTCCACCCCCGCAACGAAAACAAACTCATTGCCAAGAAGTATCCGAGCCTTTTTCTCATATATTTTTTTTATCCTAGACAGAACACTGGTCAATGTCTGTTTATTCCAATCAAACGTTTGCTGATTTTCTACCTTGGGTGGATCAGTCAATACAATCTGGGTTACCCTTAGCTTATCTTTAAGAACCTGGATTACTATTCTTTTTGACTCAAACATGGCTGTTTATCTTGGTTTTTATCAGTTTAACACCAAATATACCCCACATCAAAAGAATAGCTAGTCGCTGAAGAAAATAAAAAACAAAACTCAAAATCTAACGACTGGATTTTATTCTCTGGGAATAAAAATGTCTCGACCGGGAGTTAGTGGATTACATTCCCCCCATGCCACCCATACCGCCCATTCCCCCCATGCCACCAGCACCAGGCATCATGGGCTCTTTCTTGTCCTCTTCGGGAATATCGGCAACGAGTACCTCAGTGGTCAGAACCATGGCCGCCACGCTAGCGGCATTTTGCAAAGCATACCGACTCACCTTCAAGGGGTCCAAAATACCCGCCCCTACCATTGGGCCAAACTCGCCCGTCAAGGCATTAAAGCCAAAGTCAGTTTTTGGATCCTTGGATATTTTTTTCTCAATAGTACGCAACACATAGCCATCATCGGCGCCTGAGTTATGTGCTAATCGACGAACCGGCTCTTCCAGGGCCTGACGGACAATCTGTACCCCAATCTTTTCCTCTTCGTTATCGGTGACTACTTTGTCCACCGCCAACCTTGCTCTCAAAAAAGAAACTCCTCCTCCAGGAAGAATTCCTTCCGCTTCTGCCGCCTTCGTTGCTTCCACCGCATCCTCAACTCGGGCTTGCTTTTCTTTCAATTCCACTTCAGTTGCCGCTCCTACTTCGATAACCGCCACTCCGCCGGCTAACTTAGCCAGTCTCTTTGCTTGCTTCTCTCGATCATAATCAGAATCTGACTTGCCAATCTCCTTTTTAATCTGAGTAACTCGAGCCTCAATTTTTGCTTTCTGCCCCTTACCGCCAATAATCTGGCAAGTATCTTTGTTAGCAACCACCTTGTCGGCCTGGCCACAATCAGTGGCTTCCACTGTTTCTAGCTTACGACCGGTATCCTCAGAAATTACTGTCCCTCCGGTCAAAACGGCAATATCTTCAAGCATTGCTTTACGGTTGTCACCAAACCCGGGCGCCTTAACCACCAAAGCGTTAAAGGTTCCTTTTAGTTTGTTAACTACCAAGGTTGCTAAAGCCTCACCATCGACATCATCGGCAATAATAACGAAATTTTTAGTAACCTTAACAATATTTTCTAAAAACGGTAGAATTTCTTGAACCGAAGAAATCTTTTTGTCCGTTAGTAAAATATAAGGATCTTTGACTTCCGCTTCCATTGACTCGGTGTTAGTAACCAAATAAGGAGAAGCATAGCCTTGGTCAAATTCCATTCCTTCGGTATACTTTATTTCAATACCCAATCCCCGACCTTCTTCAACCGTAATCACTCCATCTCTACCCACTTTTTCCATCGCCTCGGCAATTCTCTCCCCTATCTCCACATCAGCCGCAGAAATAGTCGCCACCTGGGCCACTTCTTCCCTTCCCTTAACCGGCTTAGAAAGCCGTTTTAACTCCGCTATGGCCGCTTCTGTGGCCTTTTCGATGCCCTTTTTTATCAACATTGGGTTAGTCCCGGCAGTAACATTTTTTAATCCTTCTCGGGTCATTGCCCAGGCCAAAAGGGTGGCCGTTGTCGTTCCATCACCGGCAATATCGTTCGTTTTTGAAGCCGCTTCTTTCACTAACTGGGCGCCAATATTTTGCCAAGGATCTTTAAGATCAATGTCCTTGGCTACCGTTACCCCATCATGAATAACACTGGGCACTCCCCATTTCTTCTCTAAGCCAACGTTACGTCCTCTGGGGCCCAAGGTAGTCACTACCGCTCGAGAAAGAAGGGTAATCCCTTTCAAAAGTTCTTTTCTAACTTCTTCACCAAAAATTAATTGCTTTGCCATAAAAACCTCCTTAAACTAAAATAAAAACTATTTAACAATTGCCATAATATCGTCAAACTTGACGAGAAGGTAATCTTGATTGCTACCTTCCGGTCGGTATTCATTACCCGACCATTTTTTAAACACTACCATGTCCTCTTTTTTGCAAGGAGGAGACAACTTGGTTCCATAATCAGTAACCAAAACCGGTCCAACCGCAACCACGCGACCCTTCTGTGGTTTTTCCTCATGAGAATCAGGCAAAACAATCCCTGAAGCGGTTTTTTTCTCGCCTTGAAGAGGATTAATTAATATATACCCGGGCGCAGGAGTAAGATTGACAATCATTTTGGACATAAAGACCTCCTTTAAAAAAAATGAAATTATTAATCTGCTTATCAGTCTATATAACTGACTGACATTTTAATAGTCTTTATAAGACTTGTCAAGAGGGGAATAGTATTGCTAGTCCGCCTAAGTTGTAATTCTTTTTACCTTCTCTTTTTTAAATGAAAAAAGGCCGCTTCCCGGCTAACTTTTTCCCTAGTCAACCGCCCGGACATATATTTTTTTTGCGCTCGAAAAGCGACCCGGTCCAAATTATCAACAATCCGCCAGCCTCGAAGATGACCAAACCGGTCAAGTTTATTCTCAGGTAAAGTTGCCAACCAATTAGCCAAATAATTTTTGAGCCAAAAGCGGTTTGTTTGTATCAGCCGTTGATAAACTTTATTTTTATCCACTAGGGGTTTTAAAAACATCAACTGATAGGCGGTAAAAAGACGGCGTTGCCTAGGGGGCAAGGTTAGTTTATTGGTGGTTAAAAAAAGATTAAAGCAAAGTTTATCCCTGGGTTGATTCTCTCCCGGTCGGCGCAGCTTAAGATTAAAAAGTCTTCCTAGAGTTATAAATAGAAAATAAATTAACCCCCTTGATAGCCATAATCTTTTTGGCTTGACAATCACCATGAGGTCAACATCATCCTCCTTTTTAGGATTGCCCACCGCCAAGCTTCCGGTCAAACCAACAAAAACCACCCAGGGGACAAGTTTAGTCAAAAAGGAGGCTCTTTTGGCTAAGACAAGTTTTTCATTAAAAATTATTCCCGGTTGTTGTCGCCAACGAGCTTTGGATCGAGCTAAAGAAAAATATCCTTTTGCCTTTTTAAGTACTCCTTTGCGACATAAAGCGTCAATCTGGGCAAAAACTTTATTTAAAGGAACCTTTTTGCCGGTAATCAGGCGACGATAAGCCTCATCTTTGCGCAAAGGATAATCAAATTCGGCCGCGTAAGAAAAAGTTTTTTGAACCGCTTTTTTCTCCCAAGATGTTGTCCCCATTTATTTTTTTTAAGGAAGTTTATAGCGACTCTTCACTTGAGCCACTCCTTGCAAAAGTGTTTCTACAGTTATCTTCGGGTCCTCTCCCTGACTAATGGCATTAATCGCATCGGCAAAATAATTGATCATCACATCATTTGGCCCATCATCATAAGTGTCTGATGACAAATACCATGAATAAGAGGTGTCTGCCTGATCGACAAAAGCACTCAAATGAGGATTGCTCTTTAAGTCTTGAGCCAAACTTTTAACAGGATAAATTTCGCCGAACTCCCGTACCTGAGAAGCGGTTTCATAAAACTGGCGCAGGCTTTTTTTAGAAGCTAAAAATTCTAAAAATTTCCAAGCCTCATCTTTATGGGAACTCTGAGACCAAACTCCTTCCGCCCAAAACGAGGACCAATTAATTTGTGCCAGCTCTTCTCCACCTTTCTCTACTGTCTTAAGATCGGCATTAGGATTATTGGGCAATTTGGGAGCCGGAACAACAGCAAAATCAAGATTAGGATTAATTGCCAAAAGATCAAAAATTCGCCAAGAGGGAGCAAAATAAAACACCAACTTGTTGGTAGCAAAGGCTAGGGTAGAAGACGGCAAAGTGCTGTCCCAAACATGATCACGAGAATAAAATAAGGTATAAAAACGCAAAACATCTTCAATTGATTGGCGATCGTTTTCCATATGAGCCAAATCAACGCCATTTTGCACCAACATCAAGCCAACCACATCGCTCCAATGGTCAACATTGCCTGTTGTTCCCAGGGCTGCACCGGCTATCTTTATTCTTCCCGCCTCATCTCTAGTCGTCACTTTTTTGGCCACCTCCTGCAACCCCCACCAAGTTCGTGGTGGTTGTTGACCGGTTAATTTCAAAAGGGGCTTGTTGTAAAAAAGAGCTAAATTATCAACCATCAGGGGAACCGCCCAGAACCGGTTATCGATTTTTAAGGATCGTGGCACTATGGCAAAATAATCTTTGTCCAACCCTAAAGCATTTACCGTCGAAGGTGGTACCGGGGCCAGCTGACTTTTAAAAACCGGTAACCAGCTCTGGTGAAAACGAAAAATGTCCGGTCCTTGCTTTTTTAATAAACTGTTTTGCAACCTCGCTTTATATTCCTGCTTGGAACTAAACCTATAATTAATTTTGATGCCCGGATTTTCTTTCTCAAACTGAGATATTAATCCTTGCATTACTTGGTCCGGCTCCCAAAGTCCCCAATAATTTAAGGTGACCACCTTGTTCGGAGCTACCTTTGGCTTAAGAATAAACTTTTTTACTAAGAAAAACATCAACGGTAAAGCCAGCCCAACCACTAAACCAATTATTATCAACTTCCGCTTCTCTTTGAAGATATCCCGAAAAGAAGAAAGAGGACCATCGCCACCAGACCCTTGATTATCAGTCGACTTTCCCGGAGCACCGGAATGCGATAAATTTTCCGACACTGTCTCTTGGTTGTTTTCCCCATTTTCATTACTAGATTTCCCTTCCTTTGTATTTTTATTGTCAAAGGCACCCTCAAGCTCTGATCCACCACCAAAAGATAATTCATCATCAGCGCTAGGTGATTTTATCGACTCTGGCACAGGCAAACCGGCCAATCCTTCTGCAGGAGGCCTGTTAACTGAAGCATCAACGGGCGGAGAAGAATCCACGGGAATATCAACAGAAGGAGATTCACCCGCAGGAATAGACCGAGCGGTTTCCTGTAAGTCTGTCTTTGGCTGTTCCGTTACCGCTGGCTTATTAAAATCAGGCGTCTTCTCTTCGCCTGTTGAACTAAAAATATCTTTCTTTTCAGATTTATCGCTGCTCATTAATCTTGATTTTTTAAATAAAACAATCTTTCCTGTCAATCATAACTCAAAAAACAACCTGAATAAAGAAGTTGTTTTTTCGCCCTAAGGAGAAGCTTTTATCCCCTTCATAAAAACCGCCTGCCAAGGTCGATAATGAGAAAAGAAAGACTGTTTATGGATTACCGCTCCGTCTTTGGTTACCTTCCAATCAAAAGCCGCTTTCGCTCCCCAAGCTTTCCAATCAACTTGTTTTACCACTCCCAAGGGCAAGCTAGGATCATCCACATAAAGATCCTCCGGCGGTGGCATCTGTCCCCAAACTCGATGATTATAAATTTCCGCCTTACGGCCATCTTGGGTACCAAAAAAACTAAAGATGAGATGCTTATTTTTTCTATCAAAAGAGGCTTGAATTAAAATATAAGATTTCAGATCATTGCGGAACTTTAAATCAACCGAAGGAGAAAAAACCGTCGCATCCATCCCCAAAAGAGAATTCTCTTCATAATAATGAACCCGATAAGCATGAGCCCAACGTTCCAAAATCGGCAAACCGGCATTAAGAGCGGCTCGGAAAAGAGTAGTAGAGACCTGACAAACTCCACCGCCATCTCCTAAAACTGTTCGCCCATTGCTAATAATATAAGTACTCTTGTAGCCGGTTTTGCGCGAAATATCCCCCACCGCCTTATCAAAAGAAAAGGTTTCTCCGGGAGGGATCAGCTGACCGTCAAGCTTTTTTGCAGCCAAGGCAATATTATCAATTCTAGCTTGGGGGGAACCGGTAAAAGACGACTCTCCTTTGCCCACCAGCTCTTTTATTCCCAGTCTATTGGTTTCCCAAGAAACTACTCTTGGTTTAATCTGCAGTAAATTTATTTCCACCAAACAACGGCTAATATTCAATTTTTCCAGGCGATTAAGACAACCGATTAAGTTTCTGGCTGTTTTTTTCTTGCCCAACTTCCAGCCGCTTTGTTCTAAAGAAAAAGCGGTCACCTTCCCTCCTTCAAACTTAAAAAGAGCGTCTTTAGCAGGCTGATCCATAAGTTTGGACAAATTTTTTAAATAATCATCAACTCGGTCATTATCCCAAGGCTGATCAAGGCCAATAAAACCAACCAACTGTTCGCCGCTAATCACAAAGTTCTTTTGCCGAGAGGTTAACAACAAGCTTTTGCCAACCAATTTCTGCCCTCTATCTCTACCTTTTTTCAGTTGATTATCTGAATAATTCTCTCCTATACGGATAAAAGGGATCTTGATTGGCTGAGCAAAGCTTAACTGTCCCAATTGACGCTTAATTGCCAAAATCAACCCTTCCTGATCTATTCGCTGTCCTTGATGGCCGGGCACAACCCTTACCTGGTCATTTGTTACTTTCAGTACAGGAGGAAGAAAAGGTTGGTTTAGTTGAGCGGTCGCCGTGGCTATATAACCGTTTAGTTTTGATTCATTAAAATTAAACAACAAATCCAAGTTGGTCGGCTTGGCTAATAGATGGATCCTTTTTTGCCAATTTGGCAAAAAGTTGTCTTCGCGACCAACTGCAAAAGCCCGGTCAACGGTACCCATTGATAGATATTCCAAATCAATGTCTTGTCCGGTAAAACACCGTTTTCCATGATCACTTTGTAAACAAATTTCTGTCGTGTTGGCGGATAAAATATTTTTCTCGATCAACCCTATCGCTTTTGGCCGATCAAGTCCTGACAATTCCCACCCGGCCACTTTAATTCCCGGATAAATTTTTTGCCAAAAAGCCAGTTGGTAAGCAGACATAACCACTACCGGAAGCAAAACAAGAACCACGGCAATCAACTTAACAATTATTTTTTTACAACTCATCATTCTGATTAATCTCATAAATATAAAAGAAACTTTTGCGTTTTGGGCGATGGTTTTTTCTCCTTATTTCAGTTTTTAACTAGATTAAATAACATCGACTTGGCATGAATTGCCCCGGGGGCGCGCAAATTAAAAATCATTTTAAAATCTTGGCCGGAAAAACTAAAACCCCCCTTGTCTGTTTCCGCTTTAATTTGAGCGGTCACCCCGGACGTACTGTAATCAACAGAAACAGAATTAATATGGGAGATAGGTCCGCCAAATCGAGCCGCCTCTTGGCGTAGTTTATCCTTACTCCATGTTGCCGTCACCCCTCCACCCCAACAAGAGGTGGCGTCTGTCTGGGAAAGATATCCCAATGTTCCCTTGTCATGAGTATAAACCAAAACCGCATTCAAAATATCCGCCATCTCCTCTTGAGTAAGCCAAGGGTTTCCTCGTCCACACGACTTGCCGGAACGAGTTCTGTACCAGCCCTTATAAAACCATGGCGAGGCAGATGTCTTTTCATACGCTTGATCGGGCCAACAACTCTTGTTGCCACAACTGGTATCCCAAATAGATGGTGTCTGGTGGCCCAAGGTAGAATAACCGTAGATCGCTCCTCCGGCAGTTGAGGCATACCAGGCAGAAATAATCTCCCCCGTTTTGTTGCTAACAATAATCTTGTTTCTAGTAGAACTAACCGCCTCCCTCCAGGTCGATGGAACATTATTTGCTTTGTTTGAAGAATAAACCTGGCAAGACTCGCTAGTACAAATAGAACCAGACGCCAAGCGCGATCCCATCCGCCAGTTAACATAAGACAAAGAATAAGTTCTGGCGGCAATTGCCTGCGCCTTCAAGGCCTCCATTCCGCCCTTATCTCCCCATGAAGAAGGCATTTCCGCAATTCCCATCAAATAATTATCCTCAAAAGGCAAACTGCCAATCGAGGTGTTAATCGAGCCTGGAGAAGCAATGGTTTCAATCCTTACGTCTCCATAATAAGCTTTGATTATCTGCTCAAATCCCTGTCCGGATTTAGCCCGGCCATAAGCGCCATACTGACTCATACCCTTGCGATGAGGGGCGCCGAAAGAAAAAACAGCAAATGCAGGCGAAAAGCCCGGGGCGCAAAAATTACTCGATCCCGGCGCTCCTGAACAGGGATCGTCCACCGATGGCGTTTCTCCAACCGAAGTAGAAAACAACTCTGTCTTAAGACGGACCAACTCTTGTTGACGAGCAGTCAAAGTCGCTCGATACTCTTCCGCCTTATTAATCTCCTTGCCCAAAAAAGAAGCTCTTTTCTCAAAACCTTTTTTAAGCTGGGCCAGTCTTTGCTTTTCTCTTCCCAGTTGACTTTTTTGCTTATTTAATTGCGTAATTTGCCCAGAAACCTGCAGAATTTCCCGCCTATTTCTGTCCAGGACAGACTGATACCAGCCTAATTGAAAAACCAAACTTTCCGGAGAACGAGCAGAAAAGAAAAGAGATAACGGAGAATACGTTTTTAAATTAATATAGTAGCGCCTGGTCTTTTGGGCCATAACTTCCTTTTTGACTCCCAAATCGACCTCCTTGTTAAAAAGCTCTTTACCTAAACGGTTAACCATTGCTTCAATTGAACTGACTTGTTTTTTATTGCTATCAATTTTCGTCTCCAATTGAGAATACTCATTTTTTAGGGGAGCAAGCGCTTTTTGTAAAAGGTCAAGCGACTTTTCCACCTCCGCCAACTGCTCGTCAATGGTTTTTGCCCAAACCGATTGCCTAGAAACAGGCAGGAAAACAAACAGCAGAATGGAAGTAACAAAAATTACCGACCTAATATTCTTCATTACCAAACATTCTAGCAATTTAAACACAAAAAGCCCACAATCTGCCTGGTCGAGATTTTCAATATTCCTTCACCCTTGATTTTATAATTAATAACCAGGGCTTGCTTACCACTCACAGTTTAATTATGATTACCTTGATAAGAATGATTTTAAATTTCCTTTTTCCCAAAAAATGCTTCGCCTGTCAAAGGCGAGGTGATTGGCTTTGTCATCAATGCCTGACAAAAACAATCCCCAGACAGCGGCAATATTGTTCAGGCTGTCAACAAACGTCTTTATCCGGCATAACCCATCAATGGTGTCGTAAAAAAACAATTCTTGATGGGGTACTAACCTTATTTCCTTATCAACCTCCTCTAAAACAAATTATGAAAACATACAAATACCAAATGGCTAGACAATTATCCGACATCTGGAAAATAATCATAAAAAAGGGGCTAAAAAAGCACGGAGAATTGAGCGAATTTTGGCAAAAAGAAAAGTTTACCATTGTCCCGATACCATTATTCCCCGCTCGACTCCGATGGCGCGGGTTCAACCAAGCCCAAGCAATAGGAGAACATATTGGCAATCAAATAGGATTGCCTCTTGCGGACAATCTCATTGTTCGCCAACAGTGGACCAGATCCCAAGCAAAGCTTGATCGCCAATCAAGAAAACATAACCTTAACCGGGCTTTTAGTTTAAAAACAAAAGCTAGCCTTTATGATCGTAACTTTGTTATTTTTGATGACATATTAACCACCGGCCAAACAATAAAAGCAGTCGGACAAGTTTTAAAAAAAAATGGCGCCGGGCAGGTTTGGGGACTAGCAATGCTGGGATAAACCTTTATCCCTTGAATAACCGCTGGTAAAAAAATTCTGCTATACTCAAAAAAGAGGCAAAAAGTAAAATATGAAAAAAGAACAATTACAAGAAATCGGGGTAAAAAGAAAGGGAGAAGTCACTATCCCCGAGGAAGTTTCTCCCTGGATTAAAAAGCAAGAAAAAGGACAACCTCCGGCAGGCCAACAAAAAAAACCACCAGTCGTTACTAACGACAAAGGCCAAACCATTCTGGCTCCTGCAGATTCGCCAGTCACCCAATCAGCCCCGGCCGATCCTCTGGGCGGAATACCGCTGACCATTGCCTTAAAACAAAAAACTTCTGATGCCATCCGCTGGCTAGCCGAAAGTATAAAAAAAATCCAGAAAATTAACGTTCTTAAAAAAAACGATGACGCAAATTAATCTGATTAGCAATCTTGATACTATTACCTCGTTATTAGTTCACTACTTAGTGATACTGGGCGCCATCTTAATAGTCGCCCTTATTGCCGCCGGTTTAGGGTTTGTTTTCATCGTCTGGTACCGATGGCGAAACCGCGAAGAAGAATCCCTAAACTCTACTGTTTTTCAAGTTTCTCTTCCCCGGGAAAATGAAATCAAAATTGACGCCATGGAGCAGGTATTTTCCTCTCTGTATTCTCTTTATAAGGGAGGGCGATTTTCTTTTTTAAAGCACCAAGCCAATATTAGTTTTGAAATCGTCGGTCGACAAAAAGATATCCGATTCTATATCATCTGTCCTAATAAAATAAAAGAGCTGGTCGCCAGGCAAATCTACTCTGCCTACCCGGGATCAGAGCTAGAAGAAGTTGAAGAATATAGCGTTTTCTCTAAAAAAGGCAAAGTGGCCACCGCTTGGCTAACAAACCGCAAAGAAAACTACAAACCCTTAAAAACATACCGCGAACTTAGCGTTGACTCAATTTCTGCTCCAACCTCTGCTCTGGCAAAACTAAAAGATAATGAAGCCGCCATTATTCAAATCCTAATCGCTCCCGCCAAATCAGACTGGCAAAAACAAGGCAAGGGGTTTATTTCCTCGGTTAAAAAAAGGGAGGCTGATCCGGAAAAAGCTAACTTTAAAACCAGCCCTCAAATGCTGGAGGCGATAGAAACCAAATGCTCTAAACCCGGCTTTGAAACCACCATAAGAATAGTAACCATGGCCGAAACAAAAGCAGAAGCCAAGTCCCATCTTTCCAATATTAAAAGCGCTTTTGCCCAATTTGCCTCCCCCTGGAATGGGCTTAGCGGTCGGAAAACCAGGCTCAAGCATACTTTTATGATCGATTTTATTTACCGCTACCAGCCAATTTTTTGGGGACTACACAACAAAAAAACAATTCTCAATAGCGAAGAACTGGCCGGTATCTATCATCTCCCCAATAAGACCGTAGAAACTCCGGGCATTTATTGGCTGAAGGCAAAAAGGGCCTCTTTACCAACCGAGATATCCACTAAAGGGTTTTTCCTGGGAAAAAATACCTATCGGGGAGTGACTAAACCAATTTATCTTAAGCAAGAAGACCGTCAACGACATCTTTATATCATCGGAAAAACCGGAACCGGTAAAACAGAACTGCTAAAAGACCTTATTCTCCAAGATATCAAGGCCGGCAAAGGAGTTTGTCTTATTGATCCCCATGATCTGGCCGAACAGCTACTGGAGCTAATCCCTCCCGAGCGAGCCGAAGACGTTGTTTATTTTGATCCCTCTGATATGGAGCGACCCATGGGATTAAACCTTCTGGAGGCAAAAACAGAAGATCAAAAGCACTTTGTGGCCACCTCGGTCATTAATTTGATGTATAAGCTTTTCGACCCCTACAAAACCGGCATCGTTGGTCCTCGCTTTGAGCACTCAGTCAGAAATGCTATCCTTACCGCCCTAGTAGAAGAGGGAAGCACTTTTATCGAGGTGATGAAGATTCTGGAAAACCCCGGCGGACCGTATCTACAAAAATTTCTGCCAAAAGTCAAAGATCCTATTATTAAAAGCTTTT
>CAZHZZ010000012.1:13158-15698 GCA_964537585.1 uncultured Gammaproteobacteria bacterium
CCGTATCTACAAAAATTTCTGCCAAAAGTCAAAGATCCTATTATTAAAAGCTTTTGGACAGAACAAATCGCCGGCACCAGCGATTATCACAAATCAGAAACCCTTGACTACATCGTCTCTAAGTTCGGCCGGTTTGTCACTAATAAAATGATCCGTAATATTATCGGTCAATCAAAATCGTCATTTAACTTTCGAACCATAATGGATGAGGGCAAAATTTTGATTATCAACCTGGCTAAAGGAAAAATTGGTGAGGAAAACTCTGCATTTTTGGGAATGATTTTAATCCCTCGTATTCTTATGGCCGCCATGAGCCGACAGGATGTTCCCGAAGAAAAACGTCGTGATTTTTACCTATATGTTGACGAATTCCAAAATTTTGCCACCCCCGACTTTGCCCAAATTCTTTCTGAGGCCAGAAAATACCGCCTTAACCTGACTGTGGCCAATCAGTTTATTTCCCAAATGGAAGAAGAAGTCAAAAACGCTGTTTTTGGCAACGTGGGTACGCTGGTTTCTTTCCGAGTCGGGGTATCAGACGCTAATTATTTAGCAAGAGAATTTCAGCCAACCTTTAGCGAACATGATCTTTTAAACGTTGAAAAATACCATGTTTACGTCAAAACAGTGGTTAACAATGAGCCGGTGCCCCCATTTTCTGCAGATCTCACCAAGGACATAGAGGCGCAAAACAAATTAAGAAATCCCAAAGTAGCCAAAATGATTAAAAGACTTAGTTCTTTAAAATATGGCAAGCCCATCGATATAGTGGAGCAAGAAGTTGCCACCAGGACAAGGGTGTGAAAAAAACAAAGCTTAAGGGCTAAAAAAAATTAAAATTAAAAAAGCTTTGGTTAAAGTTCCACCAAATGAAACCCCCTGCTAGGTCTTTTTTGGTTGCTGACCAAACGCAGATACTTCTCCGTGGTTGAAAGTCGACGGTGACCGACAATACGAGCCACCACCTCTAGAGGAACACCCGCCTCCAACTGTTTAACAATAAAAGTATTTCTCAAATCGTTAACTTTGGCTTCCTCAACCCCTGCTTTATAAAAGTAGCGCCCAATAGCTGTCCGAATATTTCTTACCAGTAGCTGACGGCCAGTCTTGGTCACAAAAATATAATCTGTCCTTACTTCCGGTCTTATTTGTAAATAGTCTTGCAAAACCTTTTGGGCCGGACCATTAAGGGGAACTTGGCGCTTTGGATGACTCTCCTGAGCTTGAATTATCAGCTCATCTTCATTGACATCCGATAGCTTTAGATTGGCAATCTCGCTAATTCTTAAACCCGTTTGTAAAATCAGTTCAATCACCGCCAAAATTCTTAAATCACTACGGCAAACGTCTCTTAGGGCCCGATATTCCATTGGTTTTAGAATTTTTGGTAAATCCAGTTTTATTTTAGGATGAGAAACCTCCCGAGAAGGATCTCTTTGTAAAACCTCCTCTTGAAATAAGAACTTAAAAAAACTCTTAATTGAATTTAGCTTTCGAGAAATAGACTTAGCGGTGTATTTTTCCTTTTCTAAAAACTTCTTAAACTCTTCTAAATCCTTAAGTTCAATACCATCGACAAAGCCCTGTTTCCGGCCAGCAAAAAACTGCTCCAGCTGAGAAAGATCACCATTATATGCTATGATCGTGTTAGTGGAGCGGTTACTTTTTTCAAGGCTTTTTACAAATAATTCCCTAGCCTTGGATATGGATAAAAGGGTCGTATTCTTATTACTCATCAGTCTTATAGTATCATGAATAGGGGCTTATGGCAAACACCGGTAAAAAAAGTTGCTTCTATTTCTATAATCGGCATTGGTCTGTTATTTTTAATCAGCAATGCAAAACAATGGTGGCAATTTAGACAACTAAAGGCAGAAAAGCTCCAGCTTCAGCAGCAAATAGAGACGAGCAAACAAAAAAACAGAAAGCTAGAACAAATGATCTCCTATGCCAAAACAAATCAGTTCATCAAAAACGAAGCGCGTAAACTCGGCTGGGGAGATAACAACGAAACCGTAATTTTTCTGCCTCCTATGCCCAGTCCTTCTCAGGCAGAAAATAAAACTATCAACTCACCCACCTCTCCTTGGCAATCTTGGCAACGCCTATTTTTTCCTTCGCCATAAGGGAAGATTTTCTTTATGTATGTATCCATCCTTAAAGCACTTTGTTGCGGGGCCAGGAGTTGAACCTAGTCCAGAAGGTTATGGGCCTCCTATGCAGCCGTACACCACCCCGCACGTCAAAAAGCTTGAAAATAAATAAAAAAACTTTGTATTTTTCTTCAAGCTTATTTTAAGTATACCTTTATTTCCGATTATTGGCAAATTATCCCAAATAGGAGGCGATGGTCCTTGTCATTATCATGACTCCGGTTTATCAGCAGAAAAACCCTCTGAAAAAAGAATTATTTAAGAATAATGAGGAAAAAATCCGCAATTTAATGTAAAATAAAGTTAGGCCAGTGTAGCTCAGGTGGTTAGAGCACGGGAATCATAACCCCGGGGTCGGCGGTTCGACTCCGCCCGCTGGCACATATA
>CAZHZZ010000013.1:0-1296 GCA_964537585.1 uncultured Gammaproteobacteria bacterium
AACAGCGAAAAATTGTTAGTTTCGCTGCTCTCCGGGACGGATAAGACTAGAGTCAAGGAGGTATTCTCACGCAATGCCGTACCAGTATTCACTAATCTTATCGTTAATCACCAGTTACGACTATCTTTCCCGTCCTGTCAAGGTGCTCGGCTTTGATTTGTGCTGCTGGCTTTTAGCAACCAAATCGCGCCGCGCTATTTATTAATGTTGAGAGTAAGGGCTGAAAGCAAACTTTCAATTTACTCCCAACCGATTAATCTCAATTTTTTCGGACACTAAAAAGCATTCAAGATCCCCAGGCAAAATAATATACAGAAAAGCCTATTGATCTTTTCTGGTCATTTTTTTAATTTTTAAGATGCTTCTGCTATATATAGCAGAAAAAAGTTATAAGATAGATGTCTCTAACTTTTTGTCACTTAAGTTCTGTGACTTTGTCTTTAATTATAGGATTTCGCCCCGGCCGATTTTACGGGCAACAATCCCCATGGCAATTACGGTGAAGGCAGTAATAGTTCCCCAGATTAAATTGAAGCCTGTTTCAGGAAAAGTTTTGCCCAAAATCCTTGGTTCAATGCAGAACTGAGCCGTGTCTGAATCAAGATCTTGACCGTCTTTTTGAACGACGGCTTTGTTTGCCAGGCAAAATAACTGTTGTCTGGCAATATTTTCTGCCTTTTCAACCTGAGCTCGGGCGGTAAACTCTTTTCTTTCCCCGGCGGATAGTTTGTCAATTTTCCAGGAGAATTTTTTTTCTGCCTCATTGTATTCCCCGGGACGAAAAATTAGTTTTAGATAATTTGGAAGAAGATCAAAAACATCCAAATTTTCTAAATCTTGGTCACCGGTATTTTTAATTATAATTTTAAAATCAATCAGATCTTGAGGAGCAAAAATGTTAGTCTCTTGAGGGAGGTTGTCAAACCACTCCGTCGAGGTTACGGGTTTTACTTTTTTATCAACTACTACCTGGAAAGCTTCTTTTTCATTTTCGTAAATATAGGCTCTTGCCGTCCGGGGCTTTGCCAACAGTGGGGTTATTAACACTGATAGTAAAATTGTTATGACCAAAATCTTTTTCATTAATATGATTGATAATAAATAAGTTATAGGGTATTATATCAGCAGAAAGTGCAGATGTCAAAAAAATATGACAAAAATTCTGAATATTGGGGATTTCTGGGCTTGATATTCAGTTATCTATATATGGGGTAAAATTGACTAATTATGAAATTCAAACTTTGTTCTGGACTTCAACCAAGTGATAACCAACCGCAAATAATGGAGAAGTTTGTT
>CAZHZZ010000013.1:1396-4979 GCA_964537585.1 uncultured Gammaproteobacteria bacterium
TTTCGCCCGCTATTTCGCGAAGGACGGTGGAAGTAAAGAAGATTAAAAAGAGGCGAATTATTCTTTTTTCTAATCCTTCGTTAAAAAGAAGGTTTGTTTTTGGAGTTGGAAGCGGAGCCTTTGTTTTGGGATTGACTTTTTTACTCTTTCTTTATTATCCGCTGATAAAAGCTTTTTATAATTATTATTTTGGTTATCTGGAAACTCCTCGGCAATCATCCGGAGAGAAAAAAGAAGTTTTTCAATCGCAAATAAACTATGATGATTTTTATATCATTGTCCCCGGGATTAAAGCAAAATCCAAAATAATTGCCAACACTTCAGCCACTAACAAAAACGCTTACATGGAGGCTCTAAAGAAGGGGGTAGCCCATGCTCGGGGGACGGCTTTCCCGGGAGAAGGAAGACTTATTTATCTTTTTGCTCATTCCACCGACGCTCCCTATAATATTATCCGCTATAACGCCGTCTTTTTTTTGTTGAATAAGCTGGAAAAAGGAGACGATATATTTATTCGGTTCAGTGGCCACTTGTATCGATACAAAGTGGTAGAAAAAAAAGTGGTGGGGGCTTTCGATATAAAGACCGTTTATTCTCTAGATGATAATAAAGAGGTTTTAGTTTTGCAAACCTGTTGGCCACCGGGAACTACTTGGAATAGATTATTGGTGATAGCGGAGCCTTGAAGAGATGACTATATTATAGTATCCTCAGAAGAAAGTGTATGCAAAAGTAGCGCCGATGTGGCTAGTGGGGATATTATAAAAAACATGAATAGAAAAAAGCTTTTACAAATTTTAGACAAGCAGGTAGAGAATAAAAACATCATCAAACATATGTTGGCGGTAGAAGCTTGCATGAAAGCCTTGGCGCGCCAACTTAAAAGTCAAGGTCAGAAGGCTAAGGATGAGAATATCAATGAAGAGGAATGGGCTTTTGCCGGTTTGATGCATGATGGTGATTATCGGGATGATGTGCCCGTTGATCGGCAAGGGGTGGAAATTACGGCAGTTTTAGAAAAAGAGGGCGTCAAGGTGCCAAAAGCGGTTGCCCGAGCGATGGCTGCCCACAACTGGGACAACACCGGAGTAGAGCCAAAAACATTAATGGATTGGTCGCTTTTTTGTTGTGACAGCTTAACGGGGTTGATAGTGGCGGCGGCCCTCGTTTTACCTAGTCGCAAACTGGCGGATTTGAAGGTAGAAAATGTGATGAAACGGTTTAAGGAAAAAAGTTTTGCCCGAGGCACGCGACGGGAAGATATTGCCCAGTGTGAGGAAAGACTGGCAATTCCCTTGGAAGAATTTGTTAAAATATGCCTACGGGCAATACAAGAGATTAGCAAAGAATTGGGGTTGTAAGTTAGTATAAAAAAGAATATTTAAGTTTGCCGGTAAGGAAAATAATTTTTATGATAGATCCAAAGATAGTCAGGAAAGAACCAGAGAAAATAAGACAAGCCACCCAGGCCAAGGGAGTTGACTCTCAGGTAATTGACCAGTGGCTTGAGGTAGACAAAAAAAGATCAATTCTTATGGTTAAAGCAGAAGAATTGAGATCCAGAAGAAATAAATTAGTAAAAAGTTTTAAAGGAAAAAAGCCTAGCCAAAGAGAGATTGCCGAGACGCGTGTTTTGAGGGAGAAAATTCAAAAACAGGAAAATAAGTTGGCAAAAATAGCTAAAAGATGGCAAAAATTTTTGTGGCAGATTCCTAATCCCGCTGCCAAGGGGGTTCCTCTGGGCAAGGATGAGAGTGAAAATGTGGTGATACGTAAGTGGGGAAAGCCAAGGAAATTTGACTTTAAGCCCAAAGATTACCTAGAAATTGCTCAAAACCTAGATATTATTGATGTTAAACGGGCGGCTAAGGTGAGCGGGTCGCGATTTGGTTATTTAAAAAGAGAAGCAGTTTTGCTGGAATTTGCCTTGGTACGCTTGGCCCTGGAAACTCTTTTGCAGGAAGGATTTGTGCCGGTTTTGCCACCGGTAATGATTAAAAAAGAAATGGAGGCGGCCTTAGGCTATGGGGAGCATGGCGGTTGGGATGATATGTATGTTTTGGATAAGGACAATCTGGTGTTGGTGGCCACCTCTGAGCATTCATTAGCCTCAATGCACGCCAAGGAGATGCTAGAGGAAAAGAATTTACCGCTTCGCTATGTGGCCTTTTCTTCTTGTTTTCGCCGAGAAGCGGGCAGTTATGGCAAAGATACGCGAGGAATTTTGCGGGTTCATCAATTTAACAAAATAGAGATGGTTTGTTTCACTCGACCGGGGGACTCCGTCAAAGAGCACGAGCATATGGTCTCCTTGGAAGAAAAATTGATGCAGAAATTAGGGTTGCCTTATCAGGTCATGCAGATGTGTACGGGGGATATAGGCGCGCCGGCGGCCAATAAGTATGATATTGAGACCTGGTTTCCGGCTCAGAACAAGTATCGCGAGACACATTCGTGCAGTAACTGCACTGACTATCAAGCGAGAAGATTAAATACGAGATTTAAGCGAAGTGGGCAGAATGAGTTTGTTCATATTTTAAATGGGACGGTTTTTTCTCAACGGCCGATTTTAGCGATTTTAGAAAACTACCAACAGAAAGATGGTTCGGTGGCGGTGCCCAAGGTTTTGCAGAAATGGGTGGGAAAAGATAAGATTAAAAGATAAAAGTCAAAAACAAAAGCTTAAATTAACCCCCTCCAAAGTTTTGCTCGGAATTTATTTTAAAGTTGTATAATTACTTATGCTTAAATTTGTCAAAAAGTTTTTTGATCATAATCGCAAGGAGCTGAAGCGGTTTTCAAAGCTGGTTGAGCAGATTAATGCTTTGGAACCAGAAACAAAAAAACTTACGGATGCCGGCTTTAAGAAAAAAACACTTGAGTTTAAAAAAAGATTAAGCGAGGGTGAAACATTGACCAGCCTTCTTCCGGAGGCCTTTGCATTGGTAAGAGAAGTGTCAAAAAGGACGGTGGGGATGCGCCCTTATGATGTTCAGTTGATGGCGGCGGCGGCTCTTTTTGAAGGCAAGATCGCCGAGCAAAAAACAGGAGAAGGAAAAACTTTGGCAGCGGTGCCGGCCTTGTATTTACGATCCTTAAAGGGGAAGGGGGCTCACTTGGTAACGGTTAATGATTATTTAGCCAGGCGGGATGCCGGTTGGATGGCGCCGATATTTGCTTCTTTAGGGGTTTCGGTCGGTTGTATTATTCCGGAAAAGTCGTTCATTTATGATTCTCACTTTGAGGCCCAAGTTGATGACGCAAGGTTGAAGCATCTTAAACCAGTAGAACGAAAAGAGGCTTATGGCGCGGATGTTACTTATGGTACCAGTAACGAATTTGGTTTTGATTATTTGCGGGACAATCGAGCTTATTCACGAGAAGAAGTGGTCCAGCGTCGGCATTATTTTGCCGTGGTTGACGAGGTTGACTTTGCCTTGATAGACGAGGCCCGAACACCCTTAATTATTTCTTCTCCCTCAGGGAAAAAGCTTGACCGATATCATCAGTTTTTTCAGCTGGCCCAACAGTTGCAGTTGGAGACGGATTATATTTTGGATGAAAAAGCAAAAACAGCCATGCT
>CAZHZZ010000013.1:5079-10024 GCA_964537585.1 uncultured Gammaproteobacteria bacterium
AAGGAAGGGGTAGAAATCCAACAAGAGAGCAAGACTTGGGCAACAATTACTTTTCAAAATTATTTTCGGATGTACAAGGTTTTGGCAGGAATGACGGGAACAGCGGCGACGGAAGCGGAGGAATTTAAAAAAATTTATAATCTGGATGTAATATCAATACCCACTAACAAGCCGATAAGAAGAAAAGATGAGCCTGATTTGGTTTATAAAACCCAGCAGGCCAAGTATGCGGCAGTGGCTAGAGAGACGGCAAAAAAATTTAAAGAAGGCCAGCCGGTTTTAATTGGAACTACCTCGATTGAGAAAAATGAGATTATTAGTCGACTTTTAAAGAAAAAAGGGATTCCCCATCAGATTTTGAATGCTAAAAATCACCAAAAGGAAGCGGGGATTATCGCCCAAGCGGGGGAATCGGGGGCGGTAACGGTGGCTACCAATATGGCCGGCAGAGGAGTGGATATTATCTTGGGAGGAGAACCGCCCAAGAAAACTAAAGATCAAAAGTCAAAGAAAAAAGATTACGAACAAGGATACAAGAAGTGGCAAGAGAAACATAAGCGGGTGATTGAGTTGGGGGGACTACATATCGTAGGGACGGAGCGCCATGAAGCGCGGCGGATTGATAATCAACTAAGGGGTCGTTCGGGGCGCCAAGGGGATCCCGGTTCGTCACAGTTTTTTGTTGCCTTGGATGATGATTTGATGAGAGTTTTTGGTGGTGAGCAGATTTCCGGACTGATGACTAAATTTAATATGCCGGAAAATTTGCCTATTTCTCACTCAATGGTTAATAAGGTGATCGAGCAGATTCAGGTAAAGGTGGAAGGATTTAATTTTGATATTCGTAAAAGCTTAGTGGAGTTTGATGATGTAGTTGCCCGCCAAAGAGAAATTGTTTATCAAAGGCGCCGGAAAGTTTTGGAGTGGTTTGGGAAAAGGAAACGCCGTTTAAGAAAGGAAGCGTTAAAAGTTTTGCATCAAGAAGTAAACAGTTTAGTGGCGGGCGCGGTTGACCCGGAGACAATGAAAAAAGATATGGACAAAGTGGTTTTAGGATTAGCGGAGATTTTAGCCCTAGAGCGCAAAAGTGATCGGGATGATATTACTGATCGTTTAAGAAGCGCAGGGTCGGAAGGGCAATTAGCGGAGGATAAGGCTTGGCAATTGGTCAAGGAACAGTTTTTGGAGCGGGAAGAACAGATGGGGGAAGAAGTTTCTCGAGATATTGAAAGGTTTCTTTTTATTCATGTTTTGGATAATCTGTGGGTTGACCACCTGACGGCCTTGGACGCTTTGCGCGATGGGGTTCGTCTGAGGGGCTATGGCCAGCGTGATCCCTTAATTGAGTATCGTCGGGAAGGATTTACTATGTTTAAAAAACTTTTAGCGAATTTTGGCTATCATTTTTCTCGGCGAATTTTCCGGATTCAAGTGGCCAAGGAAACAGTTGAGCCGGCTCGACTGGTAGAAGCCAGGGGAGAGATGGTGATTCCGGGAGCAGGACCGGTCGAAGGCAGCGATAATACTCAATTGGGAACTAACAATAACCCGGCAAGCATTGTCAAGCCAGTGGTTTCCGGACAAAAAAAGATTGGCCGTAATGATCCCTGTTGGTGTGGGTCAAAAAAGAAATGGAAAAAATGCCATTATCCCCTTGCAGCCAGCCGTTAAAAAAATCTTTCGCCCGCTTGCGTTGAAACCGGGATAAGGGAGGTCAATCCTTTGTTTTATTATTTGCCAGTATGGCATTAAACGATATTTTAAGGATAAAAACAATCTTTTTCCCTCCATTTGCGAGCCCTGAAATAAGTAAAACAGGATAGAGGGCATTGGCCATGGAAAAAAATTAACAGAGATGATATAATAACGCCGTCTTTTCCGTATTTTTTGTGGTTTTTATGTCGCTGGCCATTTTCCTTGAAATATTATTAGTGTATTTGCCAAGCGATTTTTATTAATACTTTATCCTAAAAATAGAATGATTAAGATTTTTCGTCGCTACTACCGGTTTTTGTTTCGCTACAAAGCGAATTTTGGCCTGTTTTGGGTGGCACTGGTGTTGGCGACAGTTTTGGGCAATCTAGAGCCCTACTTTTATAAATTGTTTGTCGACAATATCTCTGACCTTAACTATCTATTTTTAGTAAAACTGTTGGTGGTTCTTGTTATTGTTAAGGTTTTGGCCAACCTGCTTGATAATTTGACCTATTATTTTAGCGATAAAGTTTTAATAAAAGCGGCTGCTGACGCCAAGATAAAAGTTTTTCGTCACATTCAAGATTTGGACTTTGCTTTTCATGTGGATAAGAGCACCGGTTTATTAATCAGTGTTTTCAGGCGCGGCGATAATGCTTTTTTTAATCTTTTTCAGAATATTAACATTGATTTAGCTAAGACAATGATTGGCTTGATGATCCTTCTTTCCTTTTTTAGCGCCATAAGTCCCTTGGTGGCAGTTGTCGTTTTGGTTGTTTTTGCCTTGGATATGATTATGGCGCGATTTTTGATAACGATAAATGTCAATCGAAGAAAACAGTTTAACGAGTCGGAAGATAAAGTGTCGTCCATCATTGTGGACAATATGATTAACTATGAAACGGTTAAATTTTTTGCTAAAGAAAACAAAGAGGAAAGACGACTTAAACGCCAGTTTGAAGATTGGCGACGCAAGCTCTGGAGCTATTCGTTGTCATTCAGGATGATAGATATTAGCGTAGGAAACTTGTCAAATGCCGGTGTATTTGTTGTTTTTCTGCTGGTTTTGAAAAAAACGGTTGATCAGGAAATCACCGTAGGTGATTTTGTAATGGTGGCTGCTTTTATTAATAAAATTTTTCCGGAACTTCATCGTCTTGTTTATCGTTTTCGCAATATTGCCAAAAATTATACTGATATACGAAAGTATCTTTTGATTTTAGATAATAAAATAGCAGTTAAGGATCCCGTTCGCCCGGTAAAGATAAAATCTATTAGGGGAGATATTCGGTTTGAAGAAGTTAGTTTTTCTTATCCGGGCGCTAAATCAGCGATTTTAAAAGATGTTGATTTGAGGGTTAGGGAGGGTGAGTCGGTGGCTTTTGTCGGTCGGTCAGGAGCGGGTAAAACTACACTGGTAAGGTTACTGATGCGATTTTATGATGTTGATAAAGGCAAAATTACCATTGATGGAGTGAATATTAAAAAGATGGCCAAGTCTCATTTGCGTTCACATTTGGGAGTAGTTCCTCAAGAGCCGATTCTGTTTAACAATACGATTGCCTACAACATTGCTTATGGAGCCGGCCGAGTGACGGAAAAGGAAATAGTTTCTGCGGCCAGAGCGGCCAATCTTCATAAATTTATTACCAGCCTACCCCTAAAATATAAAGCGATGGTGGGCGAGCGAGGGGTGAAGCTTTCCGGTGGCCAGAAACAGCGGTTAGCGATTGCCCGAATGATTTTGTCCGGACCGGAGATTATTATCTTTGATGAGGCAACTAGTAGCTTGGACGCAGAATCGGAGCGTTTGATCCAAAAAGCGCTCTGGCGCTTGGCTCGTCGGAAAACCACCCTGATTATTGCCCACCGGCTTTCTACTGTTATGAAGGCAGACAAAATTGTGGTTATTGATGGATGCCGGGTAGTTGAGTCTGGCTCTCATCGGGCTTTATTGAGAAAAAATAAGGGTCTTTATCGCCATCTTTGGAAACTTCAGCTGGAGAAAGATAATCTTTCTTGAGAAAAATAATTTTTCCCAGCTTGAATCTGGTAAAATGAGCTAGGATGAGTAAAGAAAACAATATTCCCAGTATTTTCCAGATTTTAGTTAGGTTGGTTATTTTTGCTTCGATAGTGGGCTTGGGTATTTGGCAATTGGCGGGTAGTGTTGGCAAGCCGGGAGAAGTAGAGGGAGAAAGTACCGTGGGTGTCGGCGAGCTTTTGCCTAGGCCGATTAAAGAAGTTGCTCAACAAACGGTGGAGGTGATTCCTAAAGATACTCGCCGGGCGATTGAAGAAGCGGTGAAGGGTCGGGTATTGGGGAAAAGCGAAGAGATACCGAAAAACCAGGTGACTAAAGAAATAGAAAATATTATCGAAAAAACTACTGTTCAGATTACCGGTTTTCCCGGTAAGCAAAAAGAAGAGGTTAAAAAACAGGTTGTCAGGCAGGTTTGTAGCGAACTTTTACAGGAGGTGAATAAATAATGACAGTGAAAAGTAAGCTAGAAGATTTAAAAAGTAAAATGGAGGGGATAATCCATCGGCTGGATTTAGAAAATAAACATATTCGTTTGGATGAACTCAAAGCAAAATCTGAGAGTAAAGAATTTTGGCAAGATTCGCGGAAAGCGGGACTGATTATGGAAGAGATGGGCCGGATTGAGAAGGAAATAGCAATGGTTGGAGATTTGAAAAAAAAGATTAATTCTAGCTTGGAATTAGTAGATGAGGTTGAGGCTGAGAAAGAGATGATGATAGAGCTGGAAAAGGAGGCGGTCGGGATCGGCAGAGCGGTTGATCGGCTAGAAAAATCTACTTATCTTTCCGGTAAATATGATGGTGCGGGGGCATTGTTGTCTATTCATGCCGGACAAGGAGGGACGGAGGCGATGGACTGGGCGACGATTTTGCAAAGAATGTACATGCGTTATGCCCAAAAAAGGGGTTGGTCGGCAAATGTAGTCGATATGGTTGCCGGCGATGAGGCGGGGGTTAAATCGGTAACTTTAAAAATTGACTCTCCCCGGGCCTATGGTTTTTTGAAAAAAGAAGCAGGGGTCCATCGCCTGGTACGTCTTTCCCCTTTTAATGCCCAGAACTTGCGCCAAACTTCTTTTGCCAAGGTGGAAGTGATGCCCCTAATTGAGAATCAAGGGGAGGTGGATGTTAATGAAGGCGATTTGGAGTTTGAAGCTTTCAGGGCCGGCAGTCAGGGTGGCCAGAATGTCAATAAGGTGGAAACAGC